>CAYVIT010000169.1:0-5780 GCA_964451425.1 uncultured Pirellulales bacterium | reverse complement strand
GCGTCCCCTCGACTTCGCTCGGGGCAGGCGTGCGTGATGCGTATCGCGAGAAGGAAAAAACACAATACGCAATACGCAATACACAATACGAGATTGTTGCGTTGAGTGCTCAAAGCAGCGTTGAGCTTTTGGCGGAACAGGCAAAGAAGTATAAGTCGAAGTATGTTGCAGTCACAAACGCTGATTATGTAGATGCGCTTCGAGAGCTAATTGGTGATTTGGACGTTGAGATTCTGGGTGGGCCTGATGCCTTGACGGAGATTGCAGAGCTTGAGGAGGTTGATATTGTCCTTACAGCGGTTGTGGGGGCGGCGGGGTTGCCTGCGCTTCTTGCGGCGGCTGAGAAGGGTAAAACGCTTGCTATCGCCAACAAAGAGCCGCTCGTTATCGCCGGCGAGCTGCTTACGGGAACGGCGAAGCAGAATGGGGGCACAATCCTGCCGGTCGATAGTGAACATTCGGCGATTTTCCAGGCGATGCAGGCCGGGGCGCGTGAGGAGGTCCGTAAAATCATTCTAACCGCATCCGGCGGGCCTTTCAGGAATGCTACTATTGAGGACATCCGGGAGGTGACAATCGAGCAGGCCCTCTCGCATCCGACCTGGAATATGGGGCCAAAAGTTACCGTTGACTCTGCCACGATGTCGAACAAAGCGTTTGAGGTTATCGAGACGCGCTGGCTTTTTGATATGCCGGTCGAAAAGATAGATGTTCTGGTACATCCTGAATCGATTGTACATTCACTTGTCGAATTTGTAGACGGGTCGGTAATAGCACAGCTTGGACTGCCTGATATGTGTCTGCCTATTCAATATGCACTGACTTATCCGGAGCGTGTTGAGGGAATTGCCGAGCGTCTTCGGCTCGAAGAGGTCGGTAAACTTACGTTCGAGAAGCCCGATTTAGAAAAATTTCGCGCGCTGGCGCTGGGTTTTGAAGTGGCGCGGACGGGCGGGTCTGCAGCGGTTGTATTCAACGCCGCCAACGAGGTTGCAGTGCAGGAGTTCTTGGCCGGCAGGATAAAATTTGTTACAATAGTCGAACTTGTCGAGCAGTGCCTGAATAAACATGATGTGAAGAGATGTGTGTCTCTGGACGAAATAAATGAAGCAGATGCCTGGGCCAGAAGAAAGGTTATTGAATGTCTGAAACAGAAGGCTTGATGAAGCGAACAACTAAGAAGCATTCTCGTGCGTTATTATGGGGCGTTGTTGGGGCCGTATTACTTTATCTTATCATCCGGAACTTCGGTGCTTTTAGTAATATCCTGTTGGTTGCGCTTGGGTTTGGCGCGGTTGTGCTGGTTCATGAGTTCGGGCATTTCATAGTTGCCAAGCTGTCGGACGTGAAGGTTGAAGCGTTTTCGATTGGTTTTCCGCCGACTTTGGCGGGCATCCGAAGGGCCGAAGACGGATATCATATTCGTATTTTGCCGAAGTTTTTTCCCAAAGAAGGTGACCCGGATGGGGGCAAAATTAGTTTTACACTCGGTAAAAATGCCAAGGCCAGTGAGACCGAGTATCGTATCGGCGTTATTCCGATAGGTGGATTTGTGAAGATGCTGGGGCAGGAAGATACGGGCCCGGTCAAGACCACTGACGACCCTCGTTCATACGCCAACAAGCCGGCTACTACTCGCATGGCTATTTTAGCTGCAGGGGTAATCTGTAACGTTATAAGTGCGATGTTAATTTTTATGATAGTTTTTTTGATTGGCATAGAACTGCCGCCTGCGGTGGTTGGGGCAGTGGTACCGAATTCGCCGGCGGCCCTGGCGGGCCTTAAGGCCGGAGATGAGGTCATTGAGATTGCGGGCAAGAGCGAGAATCTTGACTTTAGCAATATACAGATTGCAGCGGCCTTGTCGGACGTAAACGAACCGGTGAAGATGACAATAAGGCATGAGGACGATACCGAAGAGGAGATTACAATTGTTGCTAAATTGCTTAAAGGCAATCCGATGAGACTTTTTGGCGTTATACCAGCCTGGAGTCTTACTATCGCGAAGGTTACTGATGTTGAAAAGCTGTATGAAACAACAGATCTGCTTCCCGGCGACCGCATTAAGTCTGTTAACGGTAAGGAAGTGCGCAACTATTGGGATTTGAAACCTGTAGTTTTCGATTCACTGGTATCAGAATTGGAGGTTGTGGCTGAGCGAGAAGATGCGAGCGGTAACACCGAGTTAATTGAAACACGGATTGGTCTGGAGATGGTTCCTGCCCTAAGGGAAGTTCAGTCTGAATCGGATCTTTGTCATATATATTCTATTGTGCCTCGCTTGAGGATAACCAGTGTACCACGGAAGTCAGTCTCATTTAAGGACAAGTTACTGAGTAAAATAGGTGTACGTAAACACACGGTTGATGAACCTCATCTGAAGATCGGTGATATCATTCTTGGTATTGGTGAAGTTGAGAATCCCACGTTTAAAGAGCTTCGTGATGTTACCGAAGAATATGAGAACAGAGAACTTGGCATCAAAGTATTGCGCACGGATGCCAATGGTTTTGAAAAGGCCCTCATGTTTTCTGTAGAGCCCAAGAGGCCGCGGGGTGGTGACAGGGCATTGATTGGAATAGGTGTTGCGCTTGACGCTGAGCATGCGATTGTTGGCAAGACGATTGCCGTCGAGGGGGGGGCTGGGAAGCCGGAGATTCCGCGGGGCGCTGTGATAACGGCTGTTGACGGGACGGCGGTGTCGAACTTTTATGATGTTATCCGGGAAATCAGGCGGTATCCCGGTCAGCGTGTTACGATTGATTGGCGTTTTAACGAGGATGTAGCGGGCAATGCGGCGCTGGATGTAGATAGTGACGTAGAATCTATCACAGTTAAATCCACTTTTGCAGAATCTGTTCCATTTGATGATTTAAAGAGATTGTATAAGGCCGGCAATCCCGTTGAAGCGGTCGGTATGGGATATAAAAAGACCCTTATGTTTATAACGCAGACCTACCTGACATTGAGGCGTCTTGTCAGCAGGGATGTTAGTCCGAAGAGTCTGATAGGGCCTGTTGGTATTCTTGCAGCCAGTTACACATTAGTATCCGAGCGGCCGTTCGTTTACTATGCATATTTTCTTGGGCTGATAAGCGCGTGTATAGCGGTGGTGAACTTTTTGCCTCTGCCGCCTCTTGACGGGGGCCTGGTCGTTCTGCTGCTGGTCGAGAAAATCAAAGGCTCGGCGCTGAGTGAGTGGACGCAGGGTATTATTGCCTATGCGGGGTGGGTGCTGATAGCGGGATTTTTTCTCTACATCACGTTTAACGATGTTGTCAGGACTTTTTTTGGTTAGCTGATTTTCAATAGCCGATAATAAGGACGGGCATTTTGTTGATTGAAGAAGGAATTCGAAGGTGTTAGAAGGCTTATCTTCACAACAGTATCATCAGGCGCAGCTCATCGCCCTGAAGGAATTCGACGGGCAGGTTTATCAGTTTCTGACAAGAGAATACGAACGGCGGCGGAATACTTTGCAGCTTGGGGCAGCGGAGAACCAGTGCTCGCAGGCGGTTCTGGCGGTGCTTGGCTCGGTGCTGCAGAACAAGACGGCCGAGGGCTTTGTCGGGGCCAGGATGCACGGGGGCTGTGAGGTTATTGATGATGTGGAGGGCGCAGCGGTCAGCAGGGCCAAAGAGACGTTCGTCGCACAATATGGGAATGTGCAGCCGCATTCGGGTACGCAGGCCAACCAGATTGTACTAACGGCGGTGCTGGAAAAAGGGGACAGGGTGCTGGGTATGGCCGTCGGGCACGGGGGACATTATTCGCATGGGGCAAGCAATTCGTTTACGGGCAAATTCTTCGAAGTGGAAAATTACGGTGTTGAGAGAGACACGTTTGTTCTGGATTACGATGTTATCCGGGACATGACGCTCAAATTTAAGCCGAAGCTGATAATATGCGGTGCGAGTGCATATCCGCGGACGATAGATTTTGAGAAGTTCCGGGAGATTGCGGACGAGGTGGGTGCGTATCTTTTGGCGGACATCTCGCACATATCCGGCCTTGTAATTGCGGGTGCTCATCCTTCGCCTGTCGATTACGCGCATTTTACGACGACGAGCACGTATAAGCCGGGCGGTCCGAGAGGCGGGCTGATATTGATGGGTAAAGACTTTGACCGCAGGATAAAGGTCGGGACAAAAGAGATACCTTTAGCCGAGTATATCGATAAGACGACATTTCCCGGGGTGCAGGGGACACCTTATTTTAATAACATAGCCGCGAAAGCCGTTTTTTTTAAGGAAACACTTTCCGGGGAGTATAGAGACAGGCAGTTCAAAATTGTGGAGAATGCAAAAAGACTGGCGGAAAGTTTGGTGGATTTGGGATACGATATATTGACCGGCGGGACAGACAATCATATAGTGCTTATCAACGTGGCGAGTTTGCGTGAGGGCTTGACCGGAGCGACTGCACAAAAGGCTCTCGAAGAGTGCGGCCTCGTCGTCGATATGATTCATCTTCCGTACGAGAAAAGGTCTGCGGTCGCCGATGGCATCAGGTTAGGGACGCCGATTGTTACCAAAAATGGGATGGGGACTGAAGAGATGGAGGGCATATCTGCGTTGATAGACGCCGTCTTGAAGGGGATAGAGATTTTAAGCGACGGCGGATACAGGATAGCGGAGTCTTTGAGGGAACAGACGCAGACCAAAGTAAAAGATTTATGCAGCCGATTCCCCTTGCGTTAAGAAACTGTCCCAAGACTATAAAACCGGTAGCCTGATTACCTTGATACAGGTTCCCTGTTCTTTGTTACTTTGCTTCTATCATCGACTGACTGTGAATACAATCCCTCTGAACTATTATGATAAAGCTGTTGGATTTCTTGAGCAGATAAAGCTATATCGAAGATCATGATATCATCAAGCAGACCGTTGAAGTAAGACCATTCGTCTTTTCTTGTTCCTATTCTTACCGGCTCATCATTAAATAGTCCAAACACTCCTTCTTGCGGCAAGGTTCCCGCCGGTGAACCATCTATATAGAAGTTGACATTTCCTCCTTCAACCAGAGTAACAGAGACATGGTGCCATGCTCCAGGGCCTATGCCAGATGTCGATGAATATCTGCTATACTCATGATCCCCAGTGCCGGTCTGGTGGTGAAAGTGTAAATTACCATCGGATGGCGCCGTTCTAAAAATATAGTTGCCGGGATAATTTTCTCGTGATGTACCGGTCGGTTGCTTGCCCGCAATAAAATAATAGTCACCAAGGTCATTCAATTTCACCCAAGCAGTAATGGTAATGTAGTTATCAATATCAAGGCTGTCATCATTATCAGCAACATTAACGTAATCATCCACACCGTCAAAGCTCAACGCACAACCGACTTGTCCCGTCGTCCAAGTGGCTCCATAAATAGTTCCATGGTTGGTACCGACAGAGTCGTACGCTATGGTGCCTTGGCATTCGTCAAACTTCCAGTGTGCAACCAGACTGGGAACCGGTTCCGGCAGAGGCTGCCAGCCTAATGCGGCCAGTGAATCTTCGAGCTTTTCGATGCTTCTATCCAGGGCCTTTTTCGTGAGCTGCTCGTACCGGATTGAAGAATAAATCTTTCGCATCGCGGAGATTATATCGGATTTCTTCAAATCGCCGTAATCTCTGCTTTCAAGCAGTTCTTGAAGGGCTTCGTAGGCCGCCCATTCTTTTTCCAGTGCCGAATTGACCTTGTCCAAGGCATCAAGCTTCTCGGCGATTGCGTCCACAATGCTATTTATTGCATCCTCATACGGGTCCACTATCAAGTAAGAGACGTAAATATCT
>CAYVIT010000168.1:0-5790 GCA_964451425.1 uncultured Pirellulales bacterium | reverse complement strand
CGCCAGGCCGGGCCGGGGTCAAGTAAATGAAAACCGAATACCGGCATTATCAGCAGGCTTGCAATATTTACATAAATGACGCTGAGTGATGGCAGACCTTTTTTATAAAGGCCGCTTACAAGCAAATAAATAAAACTGATTCCAAGGCCGACATATAATCCAGTGCACCTCTGGCAAAACGGCAGGATGTGGCCTTGGATAGTAAAAGACCGTAACGGGTCCTGTGAGCAAAGAAAAGAGAATAAATAATTAAGAGTGCTCACGAGTCATACCATTTTGGCTTACGTGAATAGATTGTCGGCTTATTGCTGAACGGCCGTAACAGCCTGTCGGCAATATGTCTGGCTGAGATTTTCATTCCGTATTTCAGTAACGACCTGAGAACACTTTTGCGCCGCTTGTCGCGGACGGTAAAAAACTGCCTTAAATCGGCGGCCATCCTGTTGAAACCTGCTCCAAAAAGCAGCTTGAAATAAAGCCTTTCGAGCTGTTTTGCTGAGAAGTGCCTGGTCCGCATAACCGGCGTGTGAAAGTTGTAGCATCGGTAGTCTGTAACTTCTATGAGCCCTCGCCTGCAGGCATCTTCATAAAGCTCGGTGCCCGGATTTGGAGTCAGCGGGATGAAGAAGCAGTAATCCATACCTATCTTATATTGATACGTTGAAAGCCGCTCAAGCGATTTTTCCGTTTCATTCCAAAGCCCGAATATGACCGAGCCGATGGTAAAAACGCCTGGATATTTCTTTCGAAATATCTCGAATGCCCTGGCGGTAATATCCGGGCCGTTTGAATGCTTATTCAGCGCTGCCAGTCCCGGCTCATCCGTCCTTTCAACGCCGAGCATAACCTGGCAGAGACCGGCGCGAACGGCCTTTTCAAGAATACCAAGCTCCTCGTCCCGAACGACACAGTCTGCCCTGAGCCACGCGGTCTGTCGTATTTTGATATTCCGCTTTAATAACAGGTCGCAAAATACGTCCGTCCACTTTGGGTCGGCGTTCCACGTTGGGTCGACCCAGCCAAAAGTGGACCTGTCAAAATCGCGAATGAGTCTTTCGACTTCTTCCAGCGACCTTTCGGCGGACTTTGTGCGAAAGTAAGGCTTTATGGTTTTGCCGTCCTTAGAGAGTTTGCCCATAAGTTTCCAGAGGTTGCAAAAATTGCAATTGTCCGTACAGCCTCGGCTGTGTTCTATCGAGACCAGGCCCGGATGGTTTTTTGCGCCCAGTCCGTAGAGTTGCATCGGGACCTTCGACCATGCCGGCATCGGTAAAGTGTCCATATCAGATATAGGCGGCCTGTCAGCGGTCCGGATGATTTGGCCATCCTGTTTGTAAGAAATGCCTTCGACCGTGTTCAGGTCGGTTCCGTCGGCGAGAGTCGTGAGCAGCTCCTGCAGTGTGATTTCACCTTCGCCGTGGACGATATAATCTATACAGCCGGCTTCAAAAGACTGCTCAGCCGCGCTGCTGAAAAACACACCGCCCGCGATGACGATTGTATCGGGGTGCTGCTCTTTGACATAACGGGCCAGTCGCATTGCTTCATGGGATGAGACCGTTTCTTCACCGAGGCAGATTACATCGGGCCAGTCGGAATCGAGAAGGCGGAGCAGTGACTTCCACCCAATCTTGCTTGCCGCACAGTCAATTATTTTGACTGAAATATTCGGGCACATCGCTTCGAGCTGACCCGCAAGTGACATAAAACCCAGCGGCTGCCAGAAGGCGCTTGTCTCGCTATTAAACGGCCAAACATATCTCGGCGTTCGTACAAACAGCACTTTCATGATGTTCCCTGCTTGCTATGTGTTCGGATTTACAGAAATCCGATAGTGATAGCCCTTGTCAACATCTATAGCTTATTCGATATCGTTGTTTGAATCCAGCTTTTTAGGTTGTAATGTATAAATGGGTGCGGTAGCATTATTCCATTATCGCTATGTTGAAGAACAGAAAGAAGGGAATACATTATGGACAGATGGCCGGACAAAAACGAAGCAGAGCAGATTTTAGAGGATTGGATGAAAAACAAGAACCTTCGAAAGCACGCCTACGCCGTTGAGGCGGCGATGCAGGCATACGCTGCTAAATTCGGCGAGGACCCTGAGAAGTGGGGTATTGTCGGGCTTCTTCACGATTTCGATTATGAAAAGTTCCCCAGCCTTCAAGACCATCCGTTCAAAGGCGTGGAATATCTGAAAGAGCAGGGATACAGCAACGAATTAACGCAGGCAATTTTGGCCCACGCCGAGCACACGGGGACAACCCGTGATACGGTTCTCAAGAAGTGCATTTATGCCGTTGATGAACTTACCGGGCTGATTGTAGCCGTGGCGCTTGTTCGGCCATCGAAGAAGCTGGCGGATGTTAAGGTCCGGTCGGTCCAGAAGAAATGGAAGGAAAAAACTTTTGCCGCCGGCGTGGACAGGGAAATAATCGAGCGAGGCGCCGAGGAACTTGGCGTCGAGCTGACCGAGCATATAGAGACAGTCCTAAAGGCGATGCAGGGTATATCCGACAAGTTAGGTCTTTAGGAACATGCCGGAAACGGCCTTGCCGATGACGTAAACATATAATTTTCTTGAATATGGAAAAACAGACAAAGGCTTATCTTTATGCGTGCGCTGCGGTCTTGTTATGGTCTACGATAGCTTCGGCCTTCAAGATTTCCCTGCGCCATGTTGATGTTCTGAGTCTTTTATTTTACGCATCGTTAACAGCGTCTGTTTTTCTCTTTCTTTATTTACTGTTTCTTAAAAAACTGAAATTGCTCAAGGCGTTCACGGGCCGGGACTATTTACGTTCTGCGCTTCTGGGTTTTCTCAATCCTTTTCTTTATTATGCTATTCTGCTCAAAGCATATTCGATACTGAAGGCCCAGGAGGCCGTGACGTTAAACTTTATTTGGCCGATCATGCTGGTCTTATTGTCAATACCGATACTTCACCAGAGAATTGGTTTGCGGAGTATCCTTGCTATAATCATCAGCTTTCTCGGCGTCTTTGTCATTGCAACGGAAGGTAATGTCCTGGGATTCAAGTTTACCAACACCGTGGGAGTATTGTTGGCTTCAGGAAGCTCGGTCATCTGGGCACTATTCTGGATATATAACGTAAAAGATAAGCGTGATGAGGCCGTCAGATTGTTTGTTAATTTTGCATTCGGGACAGTTTTTATATTTCTGTCGGTCCTGCTTTTTTCAAATGTGACAATTCCAACTCGCAATGGCCTTCTTGGCGCAGCTTACGTTGGATTATGTGAGATGGGCATTACTTTCCTGGTTTGGCTCAAGGCACTGAGGCTGTCGAAGACGACGGCGCATGTTGTGAGCTTAATCTATTTGGTTCCGTTTTTTGCCCTCGTATTAATATCACTTTTTGTTGGAGAACAAATTCTGTTCTCAACAGGTATAGGTCTGGTCCTTATTGTGGGTGGGATAATACTTCAGAAATTCTGGGCAAGGCCGGCGTGATTTTTCTGTTACAAACCCGGCTTGTCGCAAGGCTCAAAAAAAAGAAGTAAAGGCCGGCAGCGTGTTGCTGTCGGCCCTTAGTTACATCGCATTTATTAGTTCCTTTTCGGAAAAAACCGGCCCTATTACGGATACTTGACAGAACAGCCGTAAGGCTCAGTCTTCCCGATGCTTACTCTTTTACCAGTGGTCAGCTCCGCCAGGGCTTTGTCGACATAGCCAATTAGCTCTTGTCCTCCAGACACCTTACCAAGCGGCGCATTATCGATAGCACCCTCGTAGACGATATGTCCCCTGCGGTTTATGATGTACATGTGCGGCGTTGTCTCGGCGCCATAGGCTCGGCCAACCTTGCCGCTTCTGTCATCAAGTATCAGGTAGGGCAGCTTCTGTTCTTTAGCAAAATCTATGTTTGCTTGTTGTGTTGTATGATTTGTACTATTAATAGCCAGCCAGACCACGTTTTTGTCCTTGTACTTTTTCGCGAGGTTTGCCATCGTTTTTACAGTTTTGTAATGGTATAGGGAAAACGGACACTCGAAACTGAGCCACTCCAGAACTACAATTTTGCCCCTGTAATCTGAGAGGCTTACTTTTTTGCCGTCAAAGGTGCTCAGTGTGAACGGCGCCGCCGGCCTGGTCCCAAGCTCTTCGACCCCTTCCGTTCCTGGCGTTCGCGGTCGGTCCCTCAACGTTCTCTCGGGCCTTTGGCGTCTTTGCTCGAGCTGTGCCAGGTTCTCGTCATATTTTTTCCGGTGTTTTTCTATCAGCTTGTCAAGCCGTTCGGCCGTCTTCTTTGCTTTTTCTTTTACCGCCAGCTCACGAATTGCCTTTAGCTCACCGATAAATTCCTCGTGTTCCGCTTTCATTTTGGAAATTTGCTCTTCAAACCGCCCAGTCATTCCCACCCGGCCTTCACGGGCCATGGCCGGGCGCGGCGTGCCCATTCTGTCACGCATCTGTTTTCTGAATTGCTGCCTTTCCTCTTCGGACATAGTCGTCCATCTTTCTCTTAATTTGGCTCTTTCTTCAGGAGACAGGATTCCCCTGTTTTCACGGGCTGCTTGCTGTCCAATTGCCGGCCAGACCAACAGCAGGACCATCGCAGCAACGGTGGTTAATATCAGGTATCTCTTCATAATATTTATCTCCAAAACAAGTTAAGTATTTACAATTGCTGATTTCCCATTCCTGGAATTAATGATGTATTATACACAATTTTATAAACAAGGCAAGATTGAAAACCTGTGGAATCGAAGCCGGTTTTCCTGTCTGCTCAATGTGGGCCATAATTGCCGTATACTTCCGGGTATTGAGGGTCCCCTGTAGACACACGACCTGCCCCGGCATTTGCCGGAGCAGGTCGCTTAAACAAGACTGTAAATTCGATGAGCTACACAGCCGTCAAAGTATTTTAGTATAAGCCCTGTTCCCTGGCTGTATCATCAACATTACCAGCGTTCGCTTTCCTATTGCGTTGGGCGCCGTGCGCCGCGCGGACGCGTCGTTGCCCCTGGCGTGGCTCCCGCCGGCCTCGGTCCTGTCGACCTGCCTCCAAAACCGCCCCGGCCTCGACTCATCAGCCTTTCCAGACGCTGGGCTGTTTCCTTGGCTTTTTCTTTCACCGCAAGCTCTTGAATCGGCTTCAGTTGGGCGGTGTTTAGGATAATGAGTTGCTCACCTTCTGCCGGCTCACTTTGGCCCTGGAGTCTCGCAATCTGTGTTACTATCGCTTGGATTGCTTTATTTCGCTCTTCACGGGCTTTCGTAAATTCTTCTCTCAATTTGTTTCTTTCTTCCTCGGACATGTCTTGAAATGACCTTCGCTCGGTCGACTGGGCCTGAATGCCTTTTTTCAGTTTCGCAACCTGCTCTTCAACGGCTTCAATTGCTTTGAGCTGGTCTTCACGCCCCAGTCGCTGGCCTCTGCTGCCGAACCTTTGGCGCATTTCGGCTCTGGCCTTTTCCCTTTCCTCTTCGGACATATTCTGCCATTTTTCGCGCATTTCGGCCATGAGCTTTTGCCTCTCCTCCTGAGACATGTCCCGCAATTTCTCTCGTTGTTCGGGAGTCAGCATAAACATCCCTTCGCCTCCGCCGCGACGTCCGGCGGCTCTTCCTTCGCGCTGTCCGAATATGGGGTAAGCGGCCAGCAGAACAACCAGAGCAATAAGGATTGTTAGGTACTTTTTCATAAAAAAGTCCTCCAAAATTGGTTAAAAAGTTATAGTTCAACCACTTACGTTTGTACCAGTAAAGACGCAGGCAAACCTTAATTTATTGCAGTAATCTCAAAAAGTTGAAAAATAATGATGA
>CAYVIT010000167.1:0-5800 GCA_964451425.1 uncultured Pirellulales bacterium | reverse complement strand
CTTTGCCGCAAACGAAACTGGAAAAAATCGAAAAACTCGAGCAGTTGCGAGCAATCGAAAACGGCTTTAGCATTTTAGTCGGCAAAGTCAAACACACCTGCGACGGAATAGACACCCCCGAACAATATGCTGAATTTGTAAAAAGGGTAAAGCAAAGTAGCCAGTCAATCTAACTCTAAAGGAACTTCACAATGTACTGTCCAAAATGCGGGACTGAAAATCTGAATGACGCCAAGTCGTGTAGTTCATGCGGCCAGGATTTGAAAGATACTTCAAAAAGTCCAAAAGAACCAGACGCCAAAACAAGTGGACTGGCCATTGCGGCTCTGTATTTAGGGATCTTCAGTATCCCTGCGTTCTTCCTTACAAAGGTACTGGCTTTTTCAGTAGGCATATCAGCAATAATCCTCGGTATCGTTGCTTTGATAAAAATTAAACAAAGTTCTGGCCGGTCGAAAGGCAGAGGCCTTGCCATCGCAGGGATAGCTGTTCCTGCCGTAATGCTTTTGGTGTTCCTGAGGCCCCCCAGCCCGCGTTTCCCTCCTGGCATTAGTCAGAAAAATCAGTTCCACAGCATTGAAGTCACTTTGGAGTTGTTCCGTGCTGAATTTGATGGCTTTCCACCTTCTGATGCACTTGATCCAATCGGCCGGCAATACTGCGGCGCGATGAAGCTCGCCGAAGCTTTAATGGGCCGGGATTTATTAGGCTTTCACCCGGATTCAATTTTTAGAAGCGATGGTCAGGATGGTTCTGGCCGGGCCCTGTATCCTGTGAATCCATATGAGTATAATTTGAAGGCCAGAAAAGAGCATTATCTACCGCTCGAAAATGCCAATGCATATGAGTTGCAGGATTTGTATGCGAACACCGCAGGTTTTAAGAAAGATAGTATTGTCTTGTGTGACGTATATAAGCGCGTAAGGCACCGTGGTACCGGAAAAAGAGTTGGTATGCCCGTACTGTACTATAAGGCAGATACATCAAAAACAGCACATAATCTCGATAATCCTGATGACCCGGATAATATTTATAACTACAGGGATAATCACACGCTTGTCGGACTTGGTGTGCCATCGAGCCCTAACGAGAAGCACCCGCTTTTTACTGACCCGAAAATATTTTATAAAATGACAAGTGATTACATGGCTACGACACAAAGCAAGCCATATAGGGCCGATTCTTTTATTCTGCTTTCCGCAGGCTATGATGGATTGTACGGAACAAAGGATGATATCGTCAACTTCGCTAAATAATAAAAATGCAGAAAGAAAAAGGCAGTTATTATGGTTGACAGTAGGGACTTATTGCAGAAGGTCAGTGATATTTCGACTGATAGCGAATTCTTCGTGCCTATACCACCCGGTTATAAAAAGGGAAAAACGCGATATTGCTTTGTGCTGGGCACCGTGATGAGCGGTCTGGGCAAGGGCATTTTTTCATCCTGCCTGGCTTTGCTTATGCAGGATAAAGGACTGAATGTAGCGCCGATTAAACTCGAAGGCTATTTGAATATAGATTCCGGCACGCTAAATCCTTTTCGCCATGGTGAGGTATTTGTGCTCGACGATGGTATGGAATGCGATATGGACCTGGGCACTTATGAAAGAATGCTCGATATGGATTTAACCAAAGCAAATTTTGCCACCAGCGGCCAGATTTTCAGCTCGGTCCTGCACAAGGAACGCCACGGTGATTATCTCGGCAGAGACGTCCAGATGATTCCGCACGTCACAGGTGAAGTCAAATTAAAACTACGCCGGTTGGCCATAGAATCTAATGCCGATATCGTATTTGTTGAGATTGGCGGCACGGTCGGCGACCTGGAAAACGCCTATTTCATCGAGGCGACACGCGAACTGGCTTACGAAGAAGGCCCAAATAGCTGCTGCTTCGTGGCGCTCACCTATATCTTGGAACCCCCTACTCTTGGCGAGCAAAAATCAAAGGCCGCACAATTGGGAATAAAGCAGCTTATGCAATGCGGGATACAGCCTGATATCATCGCCTGCAGGGCAACCAATCCCGTCAGTGAAAAGGCACGTGAGAAAATAAGCATATACAGCAATGTACCGCTTAAAAGGGTCATAAGCCTGCCCGATTCCACCAGTATCTACATGATACCCGCTATGCTCAGGGACAATAGCCTGGATTTTGAGGTCTTAAGGCTGCTAAAAATAGAGGACAGAATCAACCTGCGACACGAACGTAAGGCCTGGGCCCAATGGTGCGATTTCACCGACAAAATCGGCTCCGCCAATCGCAAAATCACTATTGGTATCACAGGCAAATACACATCCGTACGCGACAGTTATGCCTCGATAATCAATGCACTTGAGCACGCAGGCATTGCGCTGGCCGCCGATATAAAAATAAAATGGATTGAAACAACCAATATTAATAATGAAAATGCGGCTGAGAATCTTAAGGACGTCGATGGCATTATTGTTCCTGGTGGTTTCGGTACTCGTGGCGCGGAAGGAAAAATAGCCTGCATAAAATACGCAAGAGAAAAAAATCTTCCTTATCTGGGACTGTGCTTCGGTTTTCAAATGGCTGTTATAGAATTTGCCCGAAATGTTTGCGGCCTGCCGCAAGCCAACAGCACCGAGATTGAGCCGGATTGTCCCGAGCCGGTAATCGATATATTGCCGGAACAGAAGAAAATAGAAGGACTGGGCGGAAATATGCGCCTCGGCGGAAGGGACATAGAGCTAAAGTCACAAACTATGGCGTGGAAGCTTTTCGGCAAGAAAGATTCGGTTAGAATGCGGTTCAGGCATCGTTACGAAGTTGACCCTCGCTATATTGAAGTTCTGGAAAAGGCCGGCCTAGTTTTTTCAGGGAAAGCCCCGAATCAGCCGATTATGCAGATTTTGGATATCCCCTCCCATCCATTTTTTATCGGCACTCAGGCACATCCCTGCCTTACTTCCCGCCCTTTGAAACCTCAACCTATGTTCTTAGGACTCGTTGCAGCGGCAACACAAAAGCATTACCCACAGGAAAAATTACCCAATTGCATAGAAGCTGCCTGCAAAATATATAATCGCAAAGATTAAAGACCGGTTATAAAAGTTCAGCCTCTGTCTATTTCTTAGCTTATTCTGTTTTAAGTTTCTCTATTTGTGCCTTGAGTGTTTGATTTTCCTCCCGCAGTTTTGCATTTTCATCAGAAAGGGGGCCTAAGATGTCCTTCATATAGTTATCAATGCCTTTTGTTGACACCTCTTCCAGCGCCTTCTTTTCCCGCATACATTTGTCAAGCAGCTTCTTTTGTTTTTCCATTTCACCGCTGTGCAGTTTTTTCAACTCTTCAATTTGTGCCTTAAGCTGCGCGTTCTCAACAGCTACGAGTCTACTCTGTTTGCTATTTGGTGTTGTATCAGACTGTGTGCCGGATAATTTTTTCTCATCTTCACAGCCCGTAATCAACATAATACCAAAAACGACACCAACTGCTAAAAGAAGCATTCTTGAAACCGGACTTTTCATTTTTATTTTCCTTTCAAATCTACTTTTCTCTATCCCCGTCATTATGAGCCTCGTAAGACCAACGGCTAACTTACGGGGCGAGCGGAGCGAACTCCATTATAACATAACCGACTTCGACCTCAATTATATAACGAACCTGTCTGCTGTCAATACTCTGAACTACTCAAAGAGCACTTTTAATTTTTCTTTATCCACAGGGTCGATTTGGGCCGGGTCCGTCCACACGGCCAAATCCAGACTTTTTCTGCATCGGCAGTCCTCATAAACAAGTGTACGGTCGCTCGTCAGGACAGCTTTTATTAGTGCCAGGCAATTGTTTGTTGCTGTTTGCAGATTTGCGATAATCTCTTTCAGGAGCGTTTGTTTGTCTTGGCCTTTCTTGTGTGGACGCCAGCAGTCATAATCACTGGCCAAAGCAATCAAAGCGTAGCACATTTGCGCCTCTCTGGCTAATTTGGCCTCCGGCATGGCGGTCATACCAATCAAATCGCCGCCCCAGGCCCGGTGCATAAGAGATTCAGCCCGCGTGGAAAATTGCGGCCCTTCCATACATACGTATGTTCCCTCCGGATGTGTCTTTGTATTGACATCTTTTGCCGTATCAATCAGTAGCTCATGAACTCGCCCACAAACCGGCTCAGCCCCTTCGCAGTGCACCGCAGCGAAATCCGTAAAAAAGCTGTTCGGCCGTTTGAACGTTTTATCGATAAACTGGTCAACGATAACCAGATTACCGGGAGCGATTTCCTCGCGAAGCGAACCTACCGCCCCGCTGCCTATCACGGTATGCACCCCGAGTTTTTTCAAGGCAAAAATATTAGCTGCGTATGGAACTTCACCTGGAGAAAGTTTATGCCCTTCGCCGTGGCGGTTCAGGAATGCTATTTGCCTTTTGCCTAACTTGCCGACAAAAATCCCCATGCTCGGCTTACCGAACGGCGTGTCAATATCGCGAAATTCCCCGTCTTCCAAATGCTCGGCCAGCGCATCACCAAGCCCCGTGCCCCCTATAATGCCAATTAATTCTTCCGCCATTTATTAAAACTCCTTTTAGTTTGGTCGCTATATTATAAGGCCAAAGCCACATTTACAAGACAGAAAACCTTATTTTTGTGTGACTAAGGGCTTATCCGAATAACCGGGTCGTTATGAGGCCGAGCGAAAAGCGTTATTTCTAAAAAAGAATAGGGCGCAATAAATCACACCAATTATGAATATAAGAGTAGTTTCTTGACTTCTGCGGTCTGTTTGTATAGAATGTATGGTAGATAGGTGAGGGTTATTTGGAAAATAGATTGAAGTCGATGGTGCTGTTATGAACAGAGTATATACGGCTGTGACCAAGCAGGATGATGGCTGGTGGATTGGATGGATTGAAGAAGTACCTGGAGTAAACTGCCAGGAACGGACCCATGAGCAGTTACTCGAAACTCTTAAGGCGACACTGAAAGAGGCCCTGGAGTTTAATCGGCGGGATTCTATATCCGCTGTGGGGGCCAATTTTCATGAAGAGCAAATAGCGATATGAAAAGGAGGCAGCTACTCCGGCATCTTCACTCTCAAGGCTGTGAATTTGTCAGAGAAGGGGCAAAGCATTCCTGGTGGTATAATCCATCCTTAAACAAGAGATCGGCCGTTCCAAGGCACAACGAAATTGTGGATATTCTCGCAATCAAAATTTGTAAGGACCTCGGAGTCCCGCCTGTAAAATAGACTCTTCCTTCCATTTCCCCGAAAAATAAACGACAAAAAACTAAAATCGCAGGATTGGACTCGCCCCAACATTGTTTCTGTTTGAAGATCCCTATGCGAGATATGAAAATCGGCAACCGGAAATTGTAAACTCGACTAATGCAACATAAAATTAGTCATATCCTTTGGTTTGTTGATTATGGAAGCCATTTTTAGGCAAAAAACGTAAAATGTCAGTAATTTCTCACGCGAATCCGTATCTTTTTCAAAAAATCCTTAAACAGAGACGAAATATTGAGTATAAGAGTAGTAATATTATATTACAAACGGAGGATTAACATGCAAAAACAAGCTTTGTTTTGCTCAGCAATCGTATTACTCTTGTTAGTGGTTTCGTCGACACAAGCCACACCGGTTGTGATTGGGGGAAGTTCTCTGGAAAGCCCTCCTCCGTTTTGGGATAATTCTTTCTGGGGAATGCCCGCGAGCATTGAAAGGGCGTTTCCGTTTACGGTCATTTCCCGCGGGCCGTACTACGCCGAAGAGCTCCAAGTGGCGGCGTTTCATGGTGAGTTCCAAGAAGGTTCGCTTGCTTACTTCTCCATCAATCTAG
>CAYVIT010000166.1:0-5810 GCA_964451425.1 uncultured Pirellulales bacterium | reverse complement strand
TTGTCGATTACCGGCCGCTTATAGGCATTGACTCCCGGCGGCAAATAATCTAAATTTAATAAACATTATGGATAATGAAGCAGAAAAACTCAGAATTTTGGCTTATGAGGTAACCCGCCGATGCCGGTATAACTGCCGGCACTGCCGGGCAAACGCCGGCTCCACCGCCGGCGAGGAGCTTACTACAGAACAGTGCAAAAAAATCCTTACCTCTATAGCGCAGTTCGGCAGGCCGATGATTATCCTGACCGGCGGTGAGCCGATGGAGCGTGATGATATTTACGAGATTGCCCATTTCGGGCAGAACCTGGGCCTGCGAATGGTGATGGCCACCTGCGGCTACCTGATTAATGATGATACAATTGCCCGATTAAAAGAGGCGGGCATCCAGGTCTTGTCTTTTTCGCTGGACGGCAGCTCAGCCGAGACACACGACAAATTCAGGCAGGCCGAAGGTGCTTTTGACGCGGTTATTAATGCCGCCGGGATTGCCAAACGTGCCGGCGTCCGTTTTCAGATTAACACCACAATCAGCAAAATCAACATCGACGAAGTGCCCGGAATAATCGCATTGGCCGAAAGACTTCGCGCATATTGTTTTGATGCCTTTATACTTGTCCCGACTGGCCGAGGCGAAAAAATGGCCGACGAAATTCTCGACCCCGTCCGATACGAAATGTTGCTCAACGAGCTGCTTCGTTTGAAACTCGAATCGGACATTGAAGTGAGAGTCACATGCGGGCCCCAGTTTGCTCGCATCTGCAAACAGGCAAGGGCAAAGAAACTGCTCGGAAAGACAAACGGCTGCATGGGCGGCAGGGGGTTTGGATTTATAAGCTATTGCGGGGATGTGCAGACTTGCGGATTTCTCGATATATCGGCAGGCAATCTGGTTGAGAATGGATATAATTTCGCCGGGATTTGGCGCAAGTCGGAATTTTTGAAACGAATTCGCAGCGTATCAGACTATAAGGGCGATTGCGGTGCTTGTGAGTTTGTCGGCGTGTGCGGGGGGTGCAGGGCCAGGGCCTATGCAATCACAGGTGATTATATGGCCGCCGACCCGATTTGTAATTATAAGCAAGGAGGAAAGGATTGACCCTGCACTTGACTGAATTTCAAAAACGATTGTGCAATGTACTCCAGGAGGATTTGCCGATATGCTGGAAGCCGTTTGATGATTTGGCAAAATATCTCGGTACCGATGAAAAAACGCTTCTGCAGCAAATCGAGCAGCTAAAGGAAATGGGTGTTATCCGCCGGGTTTCTGCGTTCATAAATTACCGCTCGCTCGGTATGATAAGCACTCTCGTTGCCGCCCATGTTCCGCACGAAAATCTGCAGGCTGTTGTCGAAGCCGTTAATGCACTGGACAAAGTCTCGCACAATTACCTCAGACAGCACCACTACAATATGTGGTTTACCCTGCAGGCGAAGAGCGCGCAGGAGATTGACCTTACGCTGTCGGACCTTTCCGGCCGGTTCGGTATTGATTTTCACAGTATGCCTGTCGAGCGGCTTTTCAAGCTTGATGTCCGCTTTGATACTTCCGATGCTTCCGGCGAAGGCTCCGGCGAGGGCGGATTCCTGCCGAATACCAGGCGGCTGCCCAGCGACGAGATAGTTGGATTGAATAAATATCAAAAGCGAATCCTTGTAAAATTGCAGGATGAGCTGGATTTGGTTTCGGAGCCGTTCGAGTTTATATGCGGCGAGGGTCTGGAACGGGAAGATGTGCTTAGGATAATAGATGAGCTGATAGAAGCCGGCCTCATCCGGCGGATAGCGGCTGTCGTAGACCATCGAAAACTGGGATATACAGTAAACGTTATGTTTGTAGGCCAGGTTCCGCAAAATAGAATTGCCTGGGTCGGCGAGCAACTGGCCGCCTTCCCCATAGTGAGCCATTGTTACGAGAGGAAAACCTTTGAAGGTTGGACTTACAATCTGTTCGCGATGATGCACGGCCGGAGCATGGGCCAAATTCAGCACATCATTAATCAGTTTATAGAAACCGAGCAAATAGATTCGTTCGAATTACTTCCGACCGCGAAGGAGCTAAAAAAACAGCCCGTTAAATATCACTTTTGAAGCCTGGTTTTGCTTTATAGCGTTCAGACTGTACTCAGGTTCTGGAATTCTATCCCGACCTTCTTAAGCGCGTATCCGACCTCACGGAGGTAATCGTCGTAGCAAATCATCCAGTGGAATCCCTGCATATCTTCCAGGACTTTCCGCCAATCTCCTTCAATCTCAATATCAATCTGTGAGCGGCAGATGTCATAAAATGGATGGTCGATGATTTTCGCCCTAAATCCTATCCATTTCTTAGAGCTAAAACTCGGGACAAGGGTTGTGATGACCTGGCCTTTGCGCATCTCGACTTTGGGAGCAGCACCGTAATCCGATTCAAAGTGCGTTAGGATTTTCGTCGGCTCATAATCTTTGCCGTTCATTCTGCGGGGAGCAGTGCAATGGGCGCAGGTGGTAACGCCGTCATGAGGATGAGTTGGGTCCTGCAGAAAGGACGGCTTGCCGGAGATGTAACGCAGCAGAACCCCTGAAGGAATCACAACGAAATCAGATTCACAGAATGCCATAAATCCTTCGTCATTGATAAGACTCAAGGGCATACAAGCTGTCGTCTGGGACATTGGAATGATTGTTCCCATGCACTGATTAACGGTTATGGCGGGAGCGTCTGCTTTCTCCATCAGGTCCTTGAAAACCTTCGTCAGAAGGAAGGCGTTGACGAGAAATTTCTTATCGGTGTGCAGGGAGATACCCTTTTGAGCAAGGTATTCATCCGTCTGGCGCTGGGCCTCTTTGACGGCCTTTTCGTCGGCCCTGACCTTTTTAATCATCGGTTCGAGTTCCTTGTACGTTACCGGTTTTATATCGAATTTCCAGATTTCGCGTGCGTTCTTGGGTCCGAACTGGTAGCCGACTCCCCATCCGCCCGGGCCGCCGATAGCCACAATTCTCGTACCAAGAGCATTCTTCAGACCGTAAAGCGCCCTCAACCGCCATAGGACCTCTTCGTAGTCGTCGACCACAATGTCCCAGACATCCATTCTCGGCTCCTTGTACTCGTCCGAATTCTTTCGCAAAAAGCGAGGGTGAGCGATTTCGTACCACAGATACACTGGGCCGGTTTTATGTCTTAAGAACATCACGTTCGACTTGCCGGAGGCGGCAAGCATCTCGAGCCAAGCCTGACTACCGCTCGCTGCATAAACCAGAATCACATCGCAGTCACTGTCCTTGACCGCAGCAGCCTGTCCACCACTATTTACTCTCGCCAATGGCAGGACCTTCATCGGAAAGTCCGCCGACGAAGAGAGTTTTTCCAGCTCTTGCTCAATCTTTTTGGCTTCTTTGTCCACATCGCTTTGGCTGTGGAGGCCGCCCCAGGGTCGCCAGCTCGTGGCTTCGCGTCTTTGATGGAGCGAGTAGACCAGTGCCGGTTTGACGCGCAGCGTCGAGCCGATTCGAAGACCCATGCCGGCAATCGGCTTTATAGGAGCCGCCTTCGCTTGACTTGAAGATAATGCCACCGCTCCTACCCCGGCTGCGCCGAGACCCATCAGAAAATCCCGCCGGGACATGCCGAAGAATTGCTTTTCATCGATAATCGGCACGCCGTGAGAACAGTTGTGACCGGAACAGCGCTTTGCATGGTCCGAATGGTTTCCTTTTCCACTTGTTTCTTGTTCCATGATTTACCCCTTTCCTTTTATATGTACTGTTCTATAAAGAGCAAAATAGCTGCCTGTTGTAGTTTTTTCTACAGAGATTTTACAGGCGTATTCAATCGGTGAAAAGTCTATCAGATTATAAGACAGAAGTCGAGTAAATTCTCCGGCGATAAATGTAATAAATAACAAACTCAGATAGGCGTCTATACGCAGAAAAAAAGGACTGTGAGCTGGAAAGTTCACAGTCCCTGTCATCACAGTGTTTAGGACTATTGCACCGGCTTTAACATATTACTCTCCACATCCTCAAGCCGGGTTTTAAGAGCGCTTACACGGTTCCTTCACCGATTGAACTCGGCATTGGGATAGGAATCTACGAACGAATCCGTTAATCAGGACCACAATCTTCCGGGCATGTAATCGGGTCTTCGCCCGGCTCACAAACTCCATTACCACAGACCGGCATGCAATCTTCCGGGCATGTAATCGGGTCTTCGCCCGGCTCGCAAATTCCATTACCACAGACCGGCGCGCAGTCTTCCGGACAGGCAAAAGAGTCTTCACCCGGCTCGCAGAGTCCATTTCCACAGACCGGCATGCAGTCTGCCGGACAGTTGCAGACGTCCTCTCCCGGCCCGCACATCCCATCTCCGCAGCTCGTGCACACAAAGACGCCGACCATTGGAATACACATACCGTCTTCGATGAAATATTTGGCTAATTCAACCAAGCCGGGGCAGCATTCAGGCCCCCCCGGTACGACAGGGCCTTCTCCACCCTCTGGAATGCAGCAATCTTCATCTATAAGTCCATCGCAGTCATTGTCCAGCCAATCGTAGACCTCAGGTGCGTATGGATGAACCTCGGGATTCGTATCGTCGCAATCTAAATCCGGGTACGGGCATAGATGACTTGCAGGATTTCCATAACCATCTTCATCCATGTCCATACAGATACCTTCGAAGTCGAAGCCCGTATAGTCAAGCCAGTTTGCCGCTAACAGGGCCACGTCTCGGAAGTCTACATCGAGGTCCCCATCCAAATCCCCTAACGGCGAGGCCGGGGTAAAGTACGTGTCTTCATAAAGGCCGAGGTACGTTATCTGGCCAACCTCTGTCTCTGTCCCGTCAGGACAAACCATATATCCTACCTGGTTTTCCAGCAATTCTGAACCGAGAAGCGCACCAAGGGGCGGCTCCTCTGCACAGGGCCCGTATGGTACAAGCACCTCAACATTCTCGTAGTAGATGACTGTGCCCCCTTCTGCATAAAGCTGCAGCATCGGCAGATGGGTAATGTAGAAGATGCCATATTCTTCTTTCGGGATGAAACCTGCCTTGTACAGATAATTCAATGTGGCCGGCTCGTCATTTAAGTCGATGGTCTCTTCGAGTGTTAAGCCCGCAGCCAGTGCCGTATTCATTGCCAATACAGTGTAAGGGCTGCCCATACCAACAAAACATTCGCCCTCCGGGCCGATAGGCCAGTTACCAAAACGCCCGGGCCAATGACCTCGAGGCTGCCCGTTGGAAATGGGCGGTTTCTTTGCCGGTGGCGCGTTCGGAGACGCCGGAACTTTGGTTTCCTTGTTGTCGAACGTGGTTATTCTCCTTGGCAGGTACTTTATGGTGATTCTAACAGCTCTCATCCAATCCTCGCCCAGCAGATTAGAGCCGGTATCGTTTCCATCAAGAGCGACCGTTACAGGCATGTTGACGTCAACGGTGTTGTTGGCATCGTCGGTGACCGATACGGTAACGGGCTTTGTTACACCATATTTCTTGGTACTACAGTCCGCCATGTGGTATTTCTCGGTCTTAATCTTATTGGGGTCGTTGGGGTCCTTCTCGAACTTGTTTGGGTCGGGTACGCCATTGGCGTCGAGCAGTCCCAGCCTCTTGGCGTTTTTCCTGTTTACTTCAGTAGGGTGGGCGGGATTGTTAGGGTCTTTCTCCCAACCGTCGGTGGCTCCCGAATCCTCAGTTGCCTTTACCTTGACTTTCTTGCCGCCGGTTTTTACTGTCGCGGTCCTCTTTCCGGCAAAAACTATGGACGTCAGGACCGACAATGTCAGAACAAGCATCCACAGAACAAAGGCATTGTATTTACTTA
>CAYVIT010000165.1:0-5987 GCA_964451425.1 uncultured Pirellulales bacterium | reverse complement strand
GTATTACGCGTATCCGGCTACGGGACGGTCGTATACGGCAACAAAAGCAGCGAGCCGCTGTTGAAGCTTTGGCGATGCCGAGTGGGCGGATCTTTGTCGGGCAAATGGTACGACCTTGTGCTGGATGCCCTAAGCTGCGGACAAAATCAACAGATAGAAGTCAAATGCGGCGAACAGACATTCTCTCTTGTCGTTGCGCCGATAATGGACTCCAATTACGTCAATGTTTACGGCCGAGACATCACCGAGCGCAAGAAGGCAGAGGATGTGGTGCGGGAGAGTCACGACTATCTCGTAAGATTGACTGACTCTATGTGGGATGTGGTTTTTTCTGTGAAGATGCCGGAGAGGGTAATTGAGTGGGTAAACAGTTCTTGTAGATTCATTGGATACGAACCCGAAGAGTGCGTCGGCAAAACTACGGAGTTTCTTTACCCCGGCAAAAGTGAATTCCTCGACTTCGGTAAGAAACTAACGGAAGCTATTGAAACGGGAGAGGATGTACTACACGCAGAACAATTGCTCGGAAGAAAAAACGGCGAAATATTCCCGGCTGAAATCACTACTACCCTCTTTAAGGCTAAGGGTAAGGTTGTCCGAATTACGAGCATTGTCAAAAACATTACTGAACGCAAGAAGTCGGAGCAAAAGGTCCTCGAGCACCAAGACAAGCTTCGCTCTATGGCTTCTGAATTGTCGCTGGCGGAAGAACGTGAAAGAAGACATATCGCTGAGGGGCTTCATGACGACATAATTCAACCTTTAGCCTTCCTGGATATTAAGCTGGATTCACTTAAAAACTCTGTCAGGGAACGAGGTTTAACCGAATCCTGCAATCAAATGCAGGAAACAATCCGTGAACTTATCAGAATAACGCGAGCTTTCACATTTGATTTGAGCTCTCCTGTGCTATACGAGCTGGGCCTTGAAGCGGCTGTAGAGGAATGGTTGGCTGCAAATATCCGGGAAAAGTATGGAATCGAAACCGTATTCGAAGATGACGACCGGAGTAAACCTTTAGATGATGATATGCGTGCTTTCCTGTTCAAGGCGGTAAAGGAATTGTTGATTAATGTTATCAAACATGCCAAAGCAAGTAACGTGAAGGTTTCAATTGCCAGAGATACTAATAAAATAAACATCCGTGTGGAAGATAACGGTACAGGTTTTCATCCTGACAGAGAAAAAGACAGATTTTTTCACTTTTCCGGTTACGGCCTTTTTAGTATACGTGAGCGATTGAATTATATGAGAGGCAGTTTCAATATCGAATCCAAGCCGGGCCAGGGAACTCGCGTTACTTTAACAGCACCATTAAAACCGGAGACCATAAGCGAGAAAGGGAATGACAATGAGCATTAGGATTTTGATTGTGGATGACCATGGAATAGTGCGGGATGGCCTGCGACTGCTGATTGAACAACAGGATAATATGGAGGTGATTGAAGAGGCGGCAGACGGACTGGAGGCTGTGGGGCTTATACGCCAGCTTAAGCCTGATGTAGTACTTATGGATGTCAGTATGCCCAGATTAAACGGCATTGAGGCAACCCGACAAATCGTAAAGGACAATCCTGACATCAAAGTGTTGGCGCTGTCCGGATACTCAAGTAAACGTTTTGTGACAGATATGCTCAAGGCGGGTGCATCCGGATATATCCTTAAGGAAAACTTAACCGGCGAATTGGTACGGGCCATTTACGCAATAGAAGCCGGCCAACGGTTTTTATGCCCAAAAGCAGCAGCAATCGTTGTCGATGATTACATACATACAAGCAAGCCGCAGTCTAATACGCCGTCGCTGGACAGACTGACAGGCAAAGAACGCGAGCTGCTTCAACTATTAGCCGAAAACAAGTCAAGCAAGGAAGCGGCGAAGCTGCTTCACATAAGCGTTAAGACAGTTGATGCCAGGCGTCGCGAGATAATGAATAAACTTGGGATGTCCGGCATAGCCGAGCTAACGAAATTTGCCATTCGCGAGGGATTGACATCTGTTGATTTCTGACCGAACCTGCCCGGCAGCAATATTATACTTTGCAGAGCGTCTTAGCAGGCCTTTCGCACGTCCGATCCTTTGTTCACAGATGCCGGCAAAAACCACCCCCAATCCAAAGATATAGCTAATATTTAATCACACTTTTTCCTAATACTAAATACGTATTTGACCACCTCAAATATAGGCATAGGCTGTGTATAGTCCAGGAATATACAGGTGTATGGTTTTCCTCTATGCGGTCGATTAATACTTTATAGGTATATCCCGTTCGTCAGCAGCTTGTTATGGAGAACCGGTCGCTGACATTTAAGGGTAATCCCAGGAAATAAATGCCTGATATGCCAATGCAGACAAACAGCCCTAATAATCAGACATTTAGTACTATGCTCGATTTCTCATCGAAAATTTCAACAAAGACTATAGCCAATCCTCAGTCGGCACGCTCCGACGAAACCAAAAGTAATACCTGCCTTGTTCTGCAATACTGTAGAGTTGCACTGCTCTGTCACGACCCGCTGCAGTTGGCAGTAGAGCCGTGCAGGTTTGAAAAACAAATGGAATACCTGGCAAACAACTTTAATGTGATATCAACGGACGAAATGAAGTACCATTTGGAAAGGAAAACAGCCTTTAGAGAAAAAACCATAGTAGTAACATTCGATGGCGGCTATGCCGACGTACTTTACACGGCAAAAGAAGTGCTCGAAAGATATGCAGTCCCTGCAATAGTGTTCGTTACATCGGCTAACATTACAACAGAAACACAACTCTGGCCGAATGAATTGGAAAATTATCTCATTGCAAATCGTTTTCAAGGCCGACTGGAAGTAGAGATAGACGACGAATTATACAGATGGCCTTTGATGAACCAAAATGACAGGTTTCGAGCTTATGACGATTTGTATTCAATCTTATCCGATAAAAAACCGTCAGAACAAAAAGAAATCATCGGGCAAATCAATCGAAGTTTAGACCTGCGGGCAAAAGAGCTTGATAACCATAGAACAATGAGCGCTCATGAGCTCAAGAAGCTGCAGGAGGGCGGATTGATTACGATTGGGGGACATACACACAACTATGTAAATTTGTCGTCGCTGCCTAAATGGCAGCAAATTGAGGAAGTATCAAAAAACAAGGATGTATTAGAGGAGGTATTAGGACGCCGTATCGAATATTTTTCTTATCCCTTCGGGAACGACAATGGCCACAACTCGGACACTGTTAATATTTTGAAGGATATCGGCTTCAGCCTGGCTTGCGGAAGCTGTTACGGTACGGTTGACCTCGCCGAGGAAACACACTGTTATGATTTGCCCAGAATTAAGGTCGGAAACTGGAACCAATTCACATTTTATAAATTCTTGAAAGGATTTTTCGGATAATCAGCTTCCTGTGGTGTAACGCTGTTTTGGGTGTTGTCGAACTCAAAGAAGAATGCGACAGCTTCCCCGTAAAAAACACGAGGGAAGATGGATAGTATCTCTCGTAAAGTCGCCGCAATTTGAAAGCGACGGGAACATCACACAGAAGCTGTAAGTAATCTTCTTATATATTGAATTGCTCTACAAATAGTTCCGCATGAAACAATGGGGGTAATCATGGGAATAAAAATACTGATTGCAGACGACCATAAGATTGTTCGTGAAGCTATCGGTTCTCTGATAAACAATGAATTCAGCATGGAGCTCGTGGGCGAGGCAGAAGACGGACGAACTGCAGTACAACTTGTACGGCAGCTTCAACCAAACGTTGTTGTTATGGACATCGCAATGCCGAATTTAAATGGTATTGAGGCAACTCGACAAATAGTACACGAATTTCCCGATGTCAAAGTAGTAGCTCTCTCAGAACGTTCAGACAGGCGTTCCGTGCTCGAAATGCTCAAGGCGGGAGCATCCGGCTATGTACTGAAGCAATGTCCTTTTCAGGAGCTTGCCTGCGCCATACGCAACGCCGCTTCAAATCAGATGTACCTTAGCCCCCAGATAAGTGGGACGGTTGTTGAAGGATACATACATCACCAGGCCGAACAAGATGACTCTGCCTACTCCGTATTAACGCCGAGAGAGCGCGAAGTGCTCCAATTAATCACGGAAGGTAAGTCGACGAAAGTAATCGCAAAAGAATTATATGTCAGCTCCAAAACTATCGACTGGCACCGCAGCCAGCTTATGAAAAAATTAGGCGTTCAAAGCGTAGCCGAGCTTGTCAAGTATGCCATAAACGAGGGTTTGACTTGCGCTTACGCCTGATAGACATAACTCGAAACAGCTATTCCCACAGACTCATAAAAATATCTTTTTTTGCCCACAGAACAAACATAACCAAAAAAACGACCTGCTCTCATCAAACCGATACGGTTCTTGAAAGCAGGCCGTGATTAGTTCCATATACTGAAGTTTAGCCGAGCCTGGCACCCCGTGCAATCAGTATCTTTCGTAGTTCTTTCACAGGACGCAAAGATAAATCGGAGCTCAGTCCTTCCGCTGCGAATATCTCATCACAGATGGCTGGCGACGGATTTTGCGACAGCTTATCAAGGTAAGCAGCGCTTTTACCCTTCTTTGCCGTGGCTGCTATTGCCTCTGCCAGGGCAAGCTGCCTGATAACCGGATGCGGGTCCTCAAGGGCCTTGATGGCGGTATCCAAGACCTTCTCCTTTTTCAGATTCGCAAGCCGAGCAAGAACCGCGCGTCTGACCTTCCAGTCACTGTCCTTTCTCAAAAGAGAAATCAAATATTGGACATCCTTATCCTCACCCAGGTCAAAGAGCGCTTCTGCGAGAGCTGCCCTAAGGACTGCGTGAGAGCGGCTGGAGATTTTCTTCTCTTTCAATAGCCTCCTCGCAGCAGCATAGAAATCATCTCCCGGCTCATAGCCCCGCAGATGCTGCACTACAGTTGCCAGCAACTCAGGCTTATCAAGGAATGAATCTTTAGCTAAAACATTTTTGCAAAGATAGGAGGCTGCTTTTTTATAGCCGACAAGGACCGAGACAGCCAGCGCCTGGACATCCTTATCACCATTTGAAGCGAGCTTGAGAATACCGGGATATGCGTCTACTCCCTTGTACCCGGCCAGAGTCTTGAGGGCAATCAGGCTGATTGCCTTTTTGAGGTTGTACTTTCCCTTGCCTGCAGATGCCGGATAATCCTTATCTAACGACTGGATGAAGATTTTCTGGACTTTTGTTTTGACAGCCGGGTCGGCTTCAGCTAATCGGGCAAGTCCCAGACCAGCCTCCAATACAGCCAGATACTGCTCATTGAAATCGGCATTGAGCAGAATATTTGAGAGAGCAGGAATAAGACTATTCATCTTTCGCGCCTCTGTCCCTGCCTTTATAGCTAAAGCAGCAACTCTTTGGTCCTTATCGGCTACCAGCAGAGCAATTAAACGCTCGGCCTCTTTCCCCAGTTCCTTGTCCGCCAGGGCATGGGCCGTCAACATCCGAACAGCAGCATCCTTATCTTTGGCAGTCTTGCGGAGAATATCCAGAGGCACCGGTTGTTTAATCGCACATACAGCCGATAGTGCCTGAGAGCGAACGTGTTCGTTCTCGCCCTCGGTGGCCAACTTTATCGCCCTGTTGATATGTACTTCATCAATCTTTACCTTTTGCTGAAAGAGCGCATTCAGCAGATTTAATCCTACTGCCACTTCGGAACCGTCTCCCGATTTATCGGGATTCAACAATTTCTTCAGAATCTCGTTTGCCTTTGCTTCATCTATTTTCTGTCCATAATAGACTTGGTTAATCGTGTTATACAGGTCTTTATCCCTTTCGGACAAACCTTTATGGCCTTGTTGCAGATATTCGCTTTCTTCTTTATCTGCATAGAGCGAGAGACCAAATCTATCTTTCCCAGCCTCTGAAGGCATACGTTGCCTTCTGTAAAAGTATGCTCTTGCACGCGAATCTGCTGATTTTAGCTCTGCCAGTTTTCGGTATGAAACAAGTGGTGACACCGGCATGATTCCATCTACA
>CAYVIT010000164.1:0-6069 GCA_964451425.1 uncultured Pirellulales bacterium | reverse complement strand
TGCCAATGCCGACATTGCCGCTGAAATGGCCATGTCCGTGGAAGTAGCCCGCCCAACCGTCGGGGCTCTGGCTCTGACCATAAATCCCGTAGTTTTTGCCGGTACTCATCGCGGCGATGCCGAACACGCCAATACCGTCGGTGCTGTAACTCGTGCCATAAACACCGACCCCCCCGCCGCTGAAGTTGCTGGCCTGGCCTTGTACCCCAATTCCGCCGGAAGCGGTGTTCTCGCCGAAAACGGCCTTCGCACCTCCGCTTTCGACGTGCAACTTCGTCCCCGGCTCCTTTGTGCCGATGCCGACCTTGCCAGCCTCGTCTACGAATATCCCGCGGGTCTGCAGTGCGTATGGCGTGGGCGTTAGCTCCGTTCGCGGACTGAGGGTGACAAAAGCGTTAGGGTCGTTACTGTCACCCGGCCGAACACCGATGTCCAGCCAGCGAGCGTCTCCATTGAAAACACCCACATCATTGAAATCCAGCGCAACAGTGAAGTACCCATCAATCACGTCCACATCGGGCGCATTGACGTCGATGCCTACCTGGTTGCCGTCGCTCAGTTCATCGAAAAGCTTGAACCGAAAGTCATAGATCTCATCGGCAGGGAGGTTGGCATCCATCAGACGTCCCTGATACGTAAACGCCTTACCCATCGGCGCTGCGTGGCCGACCTGAGCAAAACAAACTATCAGGCACAAAGATGTTATTAAAATTGTTAACATTTTGACATTTTTCATCTGTTTCTCCTTTTCCAAAATAGTCCCTGTGCAAGCAGAGAACCGTTAAATTTGACGGCGAACACTTTGCGTACCGCTCTGGTTTCGTGAATTATTGCGGAAGTGAAGGTATAGAATCGTGTTTTTTATCACCACTTCTCCAAGTTGTAAAATTTTTTAAGCAAGTCAGTACAATTATACGCTTTAGCACCCCCGTTGTCAATAGAGTTTTGTAGTTCTGAGTAAAATCTCTATAAGTACAGTTTTCAACTATGGATACGTGTTTTTAGAAGAATACTCCACAAGCTTATAATGGCAGGGGCATCATTGAGCCAAATTGCCACGCTATATGATTCCTTGTGTGCATCGATGCCGACATAGACATCGTCGTCTTTTGTTAGGTTGATTTTGTTGAAGAACATCTGTTTTCTTGATAGTCTTTTTTTCATGGCCATTCCTTTCGATTTATGGTTACGATTTTTTTTGAACAACTACATATCATAACCGTTGAAAGGATGGCCTACATATTATCTAAGTTACTGTTGCGGAAACGGCGTTTGTCATTCCTGCGAAAGCAGGAATCCAGTTTTTCCGCCGTAGACCCCTGCTTTCGCAGGGGTGACATTTCCAGTTTCGGTTTTCCGCAACAGGAACTATCTAATTACTTATGTTCAATCCGAGCTGTATGTTTCCCTTGGATTTATTGATGATGCGTTCCGAACCTGTGAATATATTCTCGGCGATTATGGCACGGTCAACATCCTTTCCAAGTTCAATTTGTGGCCGGTCCTGTCGAAATTCACATCCCCTAATGAGAACGGTTCCACTTTGGGCTTGAATTGCCGGGCGATTTCCTTCTTTGCCGCCCCATTGGGTAAACGTACAGTCGCTAAAACCAACGGTCCCCTTCCCTCCAATCTTCGCTATCTGATTGCACGGACCCCAGAATGCACAGTTCACGAAACGAATGCTTCCCCTATTGTTCTCAGAGACTTCTATCATAGTTGGGTCCGGCCCGTGGAAAGATACGAACTCACCATTGGTTATCAACAATCCAAATGGTGCACATTCTTCCACGAGCAGAGCAGTATAACAATCGTCTGCTCCGATACCGAGAAAGTTGCCATTGCATACACCCCTTCTGCTTTTTATGAATTTATATCCGATTTTGTAGCCGAAGCAGAAGGTATTATAGACATACTCCCAGTCGGAACGGCCAAAGATAAATGCTTCACCGTTTTCCATTTGCCACTTGAACAACTTGGGTCTGGTGCTCCACCAGGGATTGAAGTGAACATTTTCGATTCGTCCGATGTCATAGATGGCATCGACCATTATACCCCGCCGGATTGGCTGGCCGTGTACGTCGCGAATCAGGTGGCGCTCGTTCCGCGTCGCGTCGATGCCGTTATATGGATTGAGCATCTCTACCGCAAGGACAGCCGGGTTTTTCCCCCGCATAGCGATTGCCCAGGGATATGGTTTGGGTTCGTCATCTACGTTCTGCTGGGGATAGTATAAGACAACACCTTTAAGAGTACTGTTCGTGTTGAGTGTAATAAAAGCAGGTCCGTCCTCGCGCCCGGCATCCCCTGTCACTAAAAATGTGGTGCCGTCGTCCGTCGGCTTGGGCGCGCCCCGGTCACGTATGCCATTATGGGCCGGAACCGATTGCCAGATACCCGCCAACGTGACGGCCTTGGGCACGTTCAGATGGCCGGTAAAAAAATAGTTGCCGCGAGGAGCATAAACAACCCCCCCGCCGGCTTTTTCAGCGGCATCCAGAGCTTTTTGAAACGCTGCTGTGTCATCCGTTTCGCTGTCCCCTGAAGCGCCGAAGCTGCGAACATTGAAATAGTCTGAAATAGCTGCCTGTTTTGTTTCTTCTGCGAAAGTGCCGGTTGAACACACAAATGACAATCCCAGAAAAAAAACGCCAAACTGTTTTAAGATTCGTGCCTTTGTACGATTCATTTGTTTTACTCCTGTTGAAATTTCCTCATTTATAATGCTTAGAAACGTTTCTACTGCTTTCAACACCAAAATCAGGCAAAAAGCTGTGTATGAATGTACCTAATTAGCCTCGCTATGTCAATTGTAATAAATGTATGTCCTGACGCCTGTATGGACGGGAAGGTTCGACTCCTCTCGGCCTCTATAGTATAGACAAAGAATTACGACAATTTTTACTTGAACTTCTATGACACTTTCGCCATTCCGGTAAGGTATTGCTAAAAATATCATCTGTGATGTTTCCTGCCCCTTCCCTGCAGAAAAGTTTGAAAAGTGGAAATGATTCTGGTAGTCTCTGAGAAAAGAAGGCACATAGTTGTTACTGTACTGACAAAGGACGTTAATCAATGGCGGTAAAAACAGGTTTTGACAACGAAAAGTATTTAAAGCAACAAACCGAAGCCATCCTTGAGCGGGTCAATAAGTTTAACAATAAGCTTTATCTCGAGTTCGGCGGTAAACTGCTCTTTGATTATCACGCCGCACGCGTGCTGCCCGGTTTTGACCCCAACGTCAAAATGCGACTCTTGCAGAAAATACGGGACAAAATAGATGTTATCCTCTGTATTTATGCCGGCGACATCGAGAGAAAAAAGGTGCGGGCTGACTTCGGCATTACCTATGATTCAGATGCGCTCAAAACAATCGATGACTTCAGGGAATGGGGCATCGACGTTACCGCCGTGGTCATTACACGTTACGATAACCAGCCCTCGGCCAAGGTGTTCAAGAACAAGCTTGAACGCAGGGGAATAACAGTTTATACGCACAATTCTACAAAGGGTTATCCTACGGATGTCGACACTATTGTAAGCGACGAAGGTTATGGTGCAAACGAACCTATACATACCAAGCATCCAATCGTAGTTGTGACCGGCCCCGGACCCGGAAGCGGAAAACTCGCCACCTGCCTCTGTAATTTATACCATGAATACAAAAACGGCAACGAGGCCGGCTTTGCCAAGTTCGAAACATTCCCCATCTGGAACCTGCCCCTGAAGCATAAAGTAAACGTCGCCTACGAGGCCGCAACGGTTGACCTCAAGGATGTAAACGGAATTGACTATCACCATTTGGAAGCATACAATGAACAGGCAGTCAACTACAATCGCGATATCGAAGCCTTTCCGCTGCTGAAAAGAATAATAGAAAAAATCACAGGCAGGGATTCCTTTTACAAATCTCCGACCGATATGGGCGTCAACCGTGCCGGTTTTGGAATCGTGGATGACGAGCTCGTCCAGGAAGCCGCCCATCAGGAGATCATCAGACGTTATTTCAGGTGTGCCTGCGAATACGCAATGGGATTCGTCGAAAGAGAAATACTGGACAGGTCCGAGCTTATCATGAAAAACGTGGATGCGAAGGTAGAAGACAGGTCCGTGGTATTACCGGCCCGGCAGGCTGCCCAAAGAGCACAGGAACTTGGCAAGGGAAATGAGGGCATTTTTTGCGGCGCTGCCATTGACCTGCGCGATGGAACCATTATTACGGGCGAGAATTCTCACCTTATGCACGCGGCGTCGAGCCTTGTTATCAACACCACAAAGCACCTTGCCGGTTTGCCGAAAAAAATGCACCTTTTGCCCCAGAACATTACCGATTCTGTACGATTCCTGAAAAAGGAAATCATGAACGGAAAAATGATTAGCCTTGACCTCGAAGAAACATTAATCGCCCTCAGCATCAGTGCCATATCGAACCCCGCCGCCCAGATGGCTGTCGAGCACTTAAAGGAGCTCAAAGGGTGCGAAGTTCACATGACCCACATTCCCACAACGGGTGATGAAGCCGGATTAAGAAAGCTGGGTGTCAATCTCACCTCAGACCCTGACTTTTCCTCGAAAAGCCTTTTCATCACCTGAGTGCCGTGAAGGCGGTGTTGTTTGATGCAGGAATCCAACTACAAGTAACACCACGAACCATAGTAGTTTCTGTTCAACCAACTTCTCCCGGAAACAAACCTTCTTCCCTTGCTCCCATCAGATAACGATGGTATCCTATGGGGAAATGCTCTCGGTATAGTATTGCTCTCGGAGTGTTTGGAGGAGTGCCTGACTACTTCTCAGTTGATAGAATTGGATTTGTTAGTCTATAGAAGTATGATATATGATAGGAGTCTTCTCATGAAAACCACCCGGTTGATAATAGTTATCACAGCACTTTGTCTTCTTCCTTCTTGTGGGGCATACGCCGGGGAACTGCCCATCACTTCGGCGGAAGATGTGGGGATGTCCCCAGAGAAACTGGCTCAAGTCAAACCTGCCGTACAGGCTCTTATAGACAATGGGAAAATAGCAGGGGCAAGTGTTATCGTTGCCCGGAAGGGGAAAATTGTTCTGTTCGAAAACTTCGGTATGATGGATCGAGATGCAAAGAAACCCATGCAGCCGGATACTATCTTTCGTATTTACTCCATGACCAAGCCCATTACGAGTGCAGCTGCCATGATGCTGTATGAAGAGGAGAAGCTGAGCTTAGATGACCCTGTGTCAAAATATATTCCGAAATTCAAGTCACTGAAAGTATATGCCGAATCCGGCAAACACGAAGATCAAGCGCGGGAGATGAGCGTTCGTGATTTGTTTCGGCATACTTCGGGCCTAACCTATGGTTTCTTCGGAAATACTCCTGTTGACAAAATGTATATGGCCAGGAGCGTCTTTGATTGGGACAGTTCCCTCCAGGATATGATAAACAAATTAAGCGAAATCCCACTCCTCTATCAACCGTCAACAAAGTGGCATTACAGTGTATCGACCGATGTGCTCGGCTATATTGTACAGAAAGTCTCTGGTCAACCCTTGGACAAATTCTTCAGGACAAGAATCTTTAAGCCTCTTAAAATGAAGGATACAGCCTTTCACGTACCTGCCAGCAAAGTTGACCGCTTTGCCGCCTGTTACGGCCCGAAGCTTAGTGGCGGGCTAAGGATTGTCGATGAGCCGGCCAAAAGCCAATATCTCAAAAAACCCACATTGTTTTCAGGAGGAGGAGGCCTGGTTTCCACGGCAAGGGACTATATGCGATTCTGCCGGATGCTGCTTAACAAAGGACAATTGGACGGCGAACGGCTCCTCCGCCCCGAAACCGTAGAAATGATGACAACGAATCAACTTCCCGATTCGGTAAAAAGAGATAAGGATGGAGGATTCGGGTTAGGCTTTTCTGTACGACTCAGGGATGATAAATTTCCGAAGGGAGAATACGGCTGGGGAGGAGCCGCCAGCACACACTTCTGGATTTCTCCCAGGGATGAGTTGATCGTAATCGCCCTGTCTCAATACATGCCCTACTCGGCCCGGTTGGAAAACACCGTAAAACCAATCATCTATGATTCG
>CAYVIT010000163.1:0-6233 GCA_964451425.1 uncultured Pirellulales bacterium | reverse complement strand
GATCCTTCAGGTGGTTCGATTCAGACAAGTCACCAGCTATTAATTCTGGTGGTGCAGAGTACCCCCTATGGTAGTATATCAAATAATCACAAGCGGCCTGAGAATTCGGCGATACGCACAGACTTAACCGTATCGATCCAGCAAAACGATACATTTTGGACTTTCGATATCTATCCAGCTTTCTTTTTAGATATTCTGCGACAAAATTAGGGTCATTTCGTTTCTCTGTGGGCATTTTTTCCAGAAGGCGCCCTTTGCGCTTGGGCGGAAGGTCTGTAGGTAAGGAATCGGTATTCTTCACCAGACGATCCCAGTCCCAACGGCCTCCTGTGCCAATCCACGTGTCATCACTGAAAGGCACCCTGCCGCGTGATACGTATTCCCGAGTTATCAATTTGGGATTTGATAACAAGAGTTTGTCAATCTTTGGAGCCGTTCGCAAAACATCCGTTTTAGGCCAGTTTTCGATATCTACTCTCTGATCTATTCTATCCAGATATGCTTTAAGAAAAGATTCCACTTGGAAAGACCGGAATGTCACCCGATGTTTATGTGGTAACTGATCGCCAATAGTTGCCCCCACAACAATTACGCTCAAGCAGATTACCGCAAACAAGCTTTGAAGTTTATTACTTTTCATTGGCTCGTCTCCATAAAATTTTACTGTTGATAGATCACTCTACGTTAAAACCATAATTGGATGGGGTCCCCGGAGTGGATGAGGGAACATCATCAATTACCATATCTTTATAGTTGCTATTCCATGAGTCATCGCCATCCAGGTAGCGGTATGGAAAATGGATGGGACCATCGTCGGTATCAAGGTCAACATCAACACAACCAGCCGAAGCATCGTAAATACCCTCGCCAAGCCTGGCAAAACCGTGGTTGCCAAAGCTCGAACGTCCGTCCGATACACTCCAATCACCGTCAACAACAGGATTCGAATTATAAGCCGGGTTATCATAGAACGGGTTGTTGGTCCAGCCACATCCTATAGGATAGATACAATTCAGGTAACCAAAAGGACTTACATAAGTGCAAGATGTCCCACAGCCTAATGCATTTGCAAATATGACCTCAGCCTGGGTCATATCATGACAGTTAACTGTCCCTATACTGGGATATGTAGCCAGCCATCCCGACGGATCCGACAGGGCAAAGTTACCATTCAGGGACTGCCAAGCATAAAACGGGGCACCATTATTTGTGTCATATACCCCACCGGCAGAATTATAGAAATTGTCCCATATTTCGTCCATTGCTTCTGTCTCCGTATCGCAGCCCCAGGCAACGTCGCAGGCGATGTCGAGGACTCCCTTCCAGGGTTCAGACTGAGGCTGTGTTGGTGTATTTAATACGACATATAGTCGGCAATTGTTCTGCGTTGTTGTCGTAATCCACTCGTTCGTGCCATCCGGGCATTTATATTTCCACTCGGCAGAATAATCGCGATATTGTACATCGTTGTTAATAGTACCTTCAGCTATACAGGCTATCTGGTCTGTCGGCCATGGCGTGCCAAAGGTACTTGATGACGAATCGCCCCAGTCTGCAATATTCCAAGAGTCGCCGGTAGTTTCAGCACAAACTACTACATTAGGTGTAGAGAACGTCAGGTTTTGCGAATACCAGAAGGTAACCTTAGCCATAGCTGTTGCGCCCTTTGTCCAACAGGCAGGCTCATTTCGGTAAGGGTCTCTTTGATACTGTGGTTCAGAAACATTGTGTATTGTGTGGTCAGAGAAATATGTAACTGTATTAAGTTCTGGTACAATCACGTCTATTGTAACCGTTTTTCCTGTATCGCCAGACCCGCATTTGGCAGTTAGTGTCTTTGTGCCGCTGCTGTCGAAGGTAGCCTCAATCGTCTCGCCGGTTCCGCTTGCAACCCCCGACCAAACGGGCGAATTCGCCGGCCAACCGACATCCGTCGGGTTCGGAACAGCCTTGAAATTGTATTTTGTGCCCTTCAAAACAACAATTGTCTCTCTCGTAACATCATCCCACTCACTTCCCGTATAGTTGATTTCAATCTTGTCAACCTCAACGACGTAAATCTTAGTTATTTGTGAGGAAGAGCCACAGGTAGCGGTAATTGCTGTGACTCCAGGTGTGGTCCTGTCGACGGTATATGTGAGATTATCTATCTTTGTACCTGCTGTGCCGGTGAGGCTCCAGTCCGATGGCAGATTTTGTGCCGACAGGCTGGGATACGGCGATGCTGTTATAGTTACGACACCCGTGTCTGTCACAGCGACGACATACGACCTTGTATCCGGGTTGCCATCGCCATTCAAATTGTCGATTTCTGTCTGCGCTTCGGTCTCTGAACTTGCCAAAGAGCTAACTGCTTTTCAATTTTTGTGTAAACCCCGTTAGAAAGCAGGGATTTCTTTCTAACGGGCTAAACAGCACGAAAAAAACTGGGGATTCTTTACGAAATCCTATTTGCTTCGGCTAATTGCCTTTTCCTTAGCAGCAGGATAAGACGGACAACAGCTATTCCGGCAGTTGTACGTAGTAAAATAGTGGAAAACAAATCAAGAAACAAAAATGAGCCTTCATAAGAAGACATACAAGTGAAACTTTAATTGCCAGCTGCACTCTTCAGCAATTCATCTATGCGGGCTTTGTAACTTTCGATGCTTCGGCTGGTAAGCTTCAGGCCATTGATCATCACAGTCGGTGTGGCGCTGACTTTACACTTTGCCGCCTCGTCTAAATTCGATTTGAGAAATTGATCAATCTGCTTCGGATCAGCCATCACTGCGTCGAACCTGGCAAGATCGAGCTTCAGGGCCTCGGCATGAGCTCGTAGATCCTTGATCTCGAGGGCTTTCGGGTTCGCGATTATCCTGTCGTGCATTTTCCAGAATAACTCCGAGCCGCCCTGTTCCATAGCCAACTGGGCCGTCGCATGCGCAGGCTTGGCCTGCTTGTGAAAGCCGAGTGGGCGATGCTTGAAGACGAGGCGAACCTTGTCGGGATAGGCGGCCAGAATCTCCTTGAGCTTCGGATACTCTCGTACACAGTACGGACATTGGAAATCGGTCCATTCGATGATGGTAACGGGGGCATCGGTCTTGCCCAGGATAGGTGAAGAATCCACCTTGACATTGTAAACTGTTGTATCGACCGCCCGCGCCGTCGCCTTGGGCGGAGCCGCCGCAACTGCACGGCCTGCAGCCCAGTTGTTAAGAGCAACCAGAACCTTCTTCATATCGGCCCGCAAAAGCTGCAGTTCCTTCTTTACATTAGCCAATTCCGTGCGAAGCATGCGTATTTCTTCGGAATCGCTGCGAGCGACCTCAAACGTGAAATACACACGGACCAGTTCGTTTTTCGGGTCGTTGGTCTTTATCGTGACCAGCTGCTTGACGGCGCCTGAATCGATTTTGTTCTTGTCGAACTCAACTATGATCAACCCGCCTTCGCCGGGCAGGACGACTTTGTCTCCCGACGACCCCATGAAACAGGCGCACGGGCCGCTGACCCTGAGAATTTCCAACGGCTTGTCACCGTCGTTCATTATGGGAATCGTCCCGACAATCGTCACCTGCTCGGACCGGATGGTGCCCAGATCGACTTCTTTGGAATCAAGCCACAACGCAGGCCCGCCAACTGTCTTAGGCGCCGAAGAATCATTCTCAGCCGGCATGCCGCTGCACCCAGAAACCGAAACGAACAAGAAAATACTCAGTCCGAAGATATTTCTTTTCATAACTTCAATTCCCTTCCCTCATATCGCTGAACAACTACCCTGCATATTTGTGTTTTTTCCTTATCAACATATAAGCCATATAGCATTATTTCTTCGTCGTCTTATCAATAATTTTATAGTCATCAGGGATGCTTAGGTCGAAGTCGACATCTCTTAAGTCTTTTATATTAATTCTTACTTCTGAAACGGTTATTGTTTTCCTGACTTCAGTCTTAATTCCTCTTCCTTCTGCCTGCGTTTTTGCAGGGAACCATATATCATCCGACATTTTTTTGAATTTCAGCACTTTCCTAAACAAGCCGACTACCTCTTTTCCCTCTTTGTCCCAATATCTATGTTCATGTGCTAATGGAGCGTAATTTCTCGCAGGGTCAAGCCAGTATGTAGTCCGAACCACTCCTACTCCTTCGATTTCTATACGAACACATTCTGTATTCTCGAACTTGACCAAGTCTATATTTCTCGACCAATTCGAAGGAGGCTTGACCTTTGGGTCCATCAATCCTTTCAAATTCTCTGAAAAACTCCGGTCTTTGCCATATCCCAAGAAGTTCAATATGAAAGGGTTCCCATAGAAACCCGCAGACATCTCACTCCTGATAGTGTCAGACCGACTTGATAAGATCGTGCACTCTTTTACTTCCGATGTTTTGTCCCTTAAAGTTTTGCCACGAAAAAGTTTTTTCCCCTGCTTACCATTATAGCTTATCGCGTAGGACCTCTCATTTATGACTCTTCCGCCACGTTTCTCTATTAAGACATCTATTTTTATTTTGCCTTTTCTTTGCCCGTCCGACAAAAGTCTTACCTTTGCATACTGACCGGAGTCTTTCCAGTCATCTGAAGTTGAACTCAACGGCCTTTGTTGCACTGATACCTCAAACTCTATTTCGAAATTGTGCATAGAGTTTTCAGCTTTTCTAATTCCGGGCATTATGGTTTCATTGAATTCCTCCACGGAAATCACCCTGATTTTACTCGCAAAAACCGGGCAATGACACATCATAACCAGGCTTACTGTCCATAAGGTCTTCATAATACTTCTCCTATCGCATTCAATCTCAACTCTATATTCATTATTATTCGCTGGGGCATTCTTCATGTGTTCCGAAGTTCTTAGTAATATTCCCTAAATGGTCGTCAAGCAAACATTGCCACCCAAAGCCGCCATCCCAATAAGTGGTACATTGGGCATATGTAACATCTGCACATCCATCCACATCCACCGTACCAGGCCCCTCTTGATCCTGATGTGTCGGAGCCTGCTCCCAGCCGACTGCAATGTGGCTACCAGGGCCACCCCCGCATTGGCCACCGGGGAGCGGAAGACAGTTCTCGGGAGCGTAGTCAAGATCCTCAGCCGTTACAAAGCAGTTCCCAGCCCAAGCAGTGTCACAGCACGTCCCGTTGACGCATACATCACCTGGGTCACACAAGGAGTCATCATCATGACACTGAGCATCGGTGCAATTCTTGCACTCTCCTGGGCACTTGTCCTTGTCATCTGTGGTAACACCATTTATGCAACTCTCGCATCCTTCAAGTGCTTCGCATACGCCCTCGTCACAACATTGGCTTGCCAAACAGCACCCGAAGTCACCACAGCAGGTCTGTTCATTAAGGCATGTGTGGCCATCTCCATTTCCGCAACACTTTTCCGTTGCAGGGTCATAGCAGATCCGATCATCACAGCACTCGTCCCCGGTGATGCCACAGCATGCTCCGGTAACACTGCAACAACCACTAATGCAACATATTGAACTGCAGCAGGATTCCCCGGGATCACAACAGGTCCTGGAACAACACGCATTACTGCAACAATGGCCACCGCAGCAATGTTCCTCAGGATCATCACAACAAGTGAGATTACAGCAAGAATTATAGCAACAGACATGATCGAAGCCGCAGCATTCGGCAGTGGGGCAACTACAGCAAACGTCATTACAGCATCTATTAGGGCAACAAGACCCGTTGCAGCAATTGTCATTAGAACCACAGTCCCATACCAATACGCCAGCCTCACATCGATAACAGGGCGGAGCAGGAGGCTCACAACACGCTGTCGCCGGAGTGGTGAAGCTTGATAATAATAACAAACCGGCCAGGAAAATGGCTATGGATTCTCGCGTTGTCGTTTTCATAACGGGCCTCTCCTTAATCAATTCTGTGTCCATGTTAATTCCGCAAGTCTGGAGCTTATAGTTTTTATCAGGGGATCGTTGGGATCAGCAGTTTCTATAAATTCTACATATAACTGTGCGGCTGAATCGGTCTCGCCCATTTTTTCATATGCCTGGCCCAATGGACTTACTACGTAACTCAGAGCCTGATTATTATCGCTTTTCTGCAGGAACAGATCAAAATAATAAACGGCCTCGATTCATTCCTGAATTCCAACCAACTTAGGGATTAACACCTTCAAGCCAGTATTCGACCATTAGAGCAAGGTCGAACCAATCGACCACTCCATCAGGGGGCTCTGGGGCGATGTCTGCGGATGGGTCACTAG
>CAYVIT010000162.1:3695-6242 GCA_964451425.1 uncultured Pirellulales bacterium | reverse complement strand
GCAATCTCTCTCATAAAACCTATAATAATCACAAACTATACAAGCTTTGTCAAGCCGTAAAGAAAAAAATGTAAAAATTCGGAAAAAATTCAAAAAATTACTTCCGATTTATTATCGCTTTTGCGTGTTTTTGGGGGTGGACCTAAAGCCTTATTGTTCAGGAACTTATCCAAAAAATTTTGAATAGAAGTGAAGGAGCCGGCTTTTAGCGGTTCTGTAATTCGACTTTCTGCTTTAAGACATTCATCTTTTCGCGGATTTCCTCAGACATTCTGCTGTTTGGGAAATCACGAATGATTTGCTGGCCGACCTGAATCGCTTTGTCCCACTGCTCTCCGGAAACGGCGAGAGAGAATTGGATACCGAGGTTGTGCAGTTTGTCTTTGAAAACATCACTTGCCGCTTCCTGCAAGGTCACAGCTTCTTGAGGAGTAAGGTAGAGGTCAAGCTCCTTTAGAATCTCCAGGCTGCGGTCGGTGGCTCGGCGCTTTACGGCATCATCCCAGGCGTTGAGCAATATTTTTTTCCGTTCTTCCTTTTTATCAAACAGCTTTACTTGCATTGTTTTTGCTTCTTCGGAGTTGGGATTAGCCTTGATTAATTTTTCAATTTGAGAACTTGCCTTGACCCACTCATAGTTTTCGAAGAGCTTTTCGATAGCCGTTACAGTTTGCTTCACACGTTCCTGGTCGGTACCGCCGCTGTGCTTGTCCATCTCGGCTCGCAACTGCTCAGCCAGCTCTTTGTATCCGGTACGATGAGCAATTGCATCAATTATTTCATCGGCCGTTTCAAACTCTTGTTGTTTAATCTTGTCAAGAACGGCTTCTCTGAGAAACTGTTTGTCTGAATCGCGCATTATAATTGCTTTTGCTGCTTCACTAAGGTGGGTACTTTGATTGATTTCCATCAGTGCCGATTGGATATTTTTCAAAGTTTCGGTCATTACTTCCAGTTTTACGTTATTGTCTTGAAGTGCGTCAAATATTTTGATGATATTTGAGAGTGTTGCTATAATCGCAAGTAGAAATGCCCCCGCCAGGAGCAGCCATACAATCGGAGGTACTTGACCTTCTTTTGGTGTATGGAAAAGGTCTGTCAAAAATGTGACCACGACAAGCCCCAGGATTGAAACCATTAATATGACGTATATGACGATAATACGCCACTTGAATTCCCAGGACGGCCTATCTGTTGAGGAGTTCATAGCCGCACCTTTTCAAAAAAAACGGCTTTTTTACACCCAAACTCTTTAGTACTATGATACTTTTAAGATTTCGTTTTGTCAATAGTTTTCAAGAAAGTCAGCGTATATATACAGCTTTAATATGGATTTGAGCTTGTTTTAGTGATTTAAGGCGGCCTATAAGGCATTTTAATTAAAATCCTAAATTGGACTGGAAAAACGGGACATTTGCTCTGAAGACAAATTGGGGTGGAGGGGCACTATACACCTGAATTATATGTCGGTGGGAAATAAGGCAAATTACCACTCAGCCGGGCAAGGCAGTTGCTCGAAGACAATCCAGTCAAATAACGCCAGACTCTTCACTAAGTCTATGCTCAGCAAAGCATAGGATTTAGTATGATAGTTTTGAGATAGCTTCTAAGCGGTTGCTTCCTCTTCAGCCGGTGGCGGGGCTTGTTTGGTCTTTTTTTCTTTCTTGGCCTTTTTCTTTTTGTCCGCTGTAGGAGCTTTACCTCCGAGCATATATGCCAACCCGACTATCAAGATTGCTAACACAACAGCTCCGCCTGCGATGTACCATATCATACCCTGAATCTTTTCCCGGATTGAAGGCATAATATTGCTGAAGCCTGTCACTGCCACTACCGCTGTGTAGATAATGGCTAATAAGGGCAAGAAGAGCATAATCCCGAGCGCATTACTTATGGTGTCAGGTTCCGGCTCGGCATACGTACGAGCTGTCACCGGTACACCTGAGGCTGCTCTGGGACCGGCAAACGCCCCTCCCGGCAGAATTTGCTCCGCCTCAGCGGACATTTCTACTGCTGAACCGGTTTCCTCAGCGTGCTCACCTTCGCTGGCCTCGGGCGCATAAATCTCATCGAGAATGCCGCCTAATGAAGTATCATCTGCCTGCAGTGATAGGTCAAGCAGACCTGAACCACTGCCGAAACTATCAAGATTAACATCTTCTTCAATCTCTTGCAGGGGGGTTTCAGCCGTTGTGTCCTTGGCCTCTATCACCGTATCCTCTTTTGCCTGCGCACCGGCGTCCGTCTCCTCGAGGACATCGAATCCTTCGCCGGCCATAGCGGTATCTGCGCCGGTCAGGTCACTTTCCAAAGCTGGCGTCTCGCTTGGCTCCGGTGCAGCAGATGGTTCTTGCATCATAGCAGATTCGAAAGTGTCCATTAGTTCCGGTATCTCGGCTGGTTCAGGAGTCTCGATTGGCTCAGGCGTTGGCTCAGGCGGGACAGATGGCTCTTGTGTCATAGCAGGCTCCGGTATCTCGGTTGGCTCCGGCGCAGCAGATGGTTCTTGCATCATAGCAGATTCGAAAGTGTCCATTAGTTCCGGTA
>CAYVIT010000162.1:0-3595 GCA_964451425.1 uncultured Pirellulales bacterium | reverse complement strand
GCAGCAGATGGTTCTTGCATCATAGCAGATTCGAAAGTGTCCATTAGTTCCGGTATCTCGGCTGGTTCAGGAGTCTCGATTGGCTCAGGCGTTGGAGTTGGCTCCGGTGCAGCAGATGGTTCTTGCATCATAGCAGATTCGAAAGTGTCCATTAGTTCCGGTATCTCGATTGGCTCGGGAGTCTCGATTGGCTCTGGTATCTCAGTTGGCTCCGGCGGGACAGCAGGTTCTTGTGTCATCGCTGGCTCCGGGACCGATGGAATAGCTTCCTCCTCTGGTTTCTGCGCCGATGGGACGGTTGTTTCTTTGGATGGAATTATGCTTGTGTCGGGCATCAGTGCTTCGATTTCATCGACCTTAAACAGAGAGTTCGGGCCCTCACGGAACTCACGTAACTTACCCTGCTTTACTATCTCTTTTATCTCTTCCTCTGTTTTATTGAGCTTCTCAGCAGCTTCTTTTAACGAATAGAACATAACATCCATAATCAACTATTCTCCCACATGCCAACAACGTGGCATCAAACACCTTTTTATCATTCAATAAATTAACAAAAAACCTAAGAATCTTTACTTTTTCACTGAGCCCCCGTTTTGCAATCTCTCGCAAATCGATGGATTCAGTCCCGGCAGGCGCAGCAAAAATCTGCTAACCGCCGGAATCTCTATTATCGGGCTCAGTCATTTCCAGAACGCCTGTATTTGAATCCTTTTGCTTTTCTTTCTTCGGCGTTTTCTGCAGTTGGCCTAAATTTTCCAGAAGTATCGACCATCGCAAGTCCGTAGCTGTCGCGGTCGAGTTGGACCGGAGCCACTAAAATTCCACTGTTTAGGCCGGTTTGTAGTTCTGCTTCGGCCCTCGCCGAAGAGTTTAACCTACTGCCTGCAAAAAACAGGCATAATATACATATAAAAATAAATGTCGGCGGTAACCATCGTTTTGCAGGGCCGGTTTCCATCATCTTTTCAAAATGCCGTCAATTGGGACCGCCTCCTTTCGCCCTATAATATAGCCGCTATTATTATATATTGACTGTTGTAAATATGCAAGCTGTTTTTTAAGCGAAAGTTATATTGGTCGATTTTTCGAATATATATGGTAAATTCCATAGACAAAATACCAGTTTATTGCAATATTAAGCCGCTTTGTGTAGAATGTTTTTTATATACGTTATCTTTTTCTGGAAACAGCTCCGGATAATTGACGTCCGGTAACAGCGGCGGAATGTTCGGGGTGTAGCTCAGCTTGGCTAGAGCGCCTGCTTTGGGAGCAGGAGGCCGTAGGTTCGAATCCTATCACCCCGATTTTGAAGTCCTCATTATTAGCCAAATAGTGAGGATTCTTGTTTGTTCCGGCCCTGATTTCTTCGGAGTTTTTCTCAGTTTCTATTTCCAGCGGCTGTCCAGCGTCTTGGAGATTCTTCAGAAGAACAAATTTAAAGACATAAATACTAATTGGGATTTTAGCAGAATTTCCTAAGCTTTATAGAGTCTGAAAGTTCAGCGAAGAAGAGATAAAAGAACAATATCAAGAGACTAAGACCTCAAAACAACACCATTTGTTGATATCTTATATCAATTGCATTAAATTACTGCGCTTCATGTATTTGGAACAAATGGGTGGCAGCCTCAAACTTTGTTTGGGGATGGCTTACTGCCGGTTATGCAGAGCGCAACTTTTAATTACAATTGGTATAATATGGTCAGGTACCACTATGTGGATGTTCTGTTCTCACAGAAGGAAGGTCACTTCTACGCCGGATGCACGCAAAACGTACTTAACCCGCATTTCTCACAACGTCATTGAAAAAGGCTCCTTGTTTTGGTATAACTTATTGAAAACAAGGAAGTTAGCCAAAAGACAAGGAGCTGTCTTATGAAAACACACTGTAATCAAAAAACCCTCGAATTTCAAACAGAAAATTCCCGCAAAATCATGGCTCATTTCAATGGTGGCAACATTTCCTCAGATTCCGGAGGGCTGTTGTTACAGCAAACCGAACGAATAACCGGTATAATTTCGCAATTTGCCGGTTGTTTTACCGATCACCGTGATCCCGATTTGAGCGAACACGCTGTAAAGGAACTGATTGCACAACGCATATATGCTCTGGCATTGGGCTATGAAGACCTTAACGACCATGACGAATTACGTAACGATCCGCTTCTTGCTGTTATGGTAGGCAAAAAAGATCCCACCGGCAAGGATCGTATTCGCAAACGAGACAAGGGCAAAGCTCTGGCAGGCAAAAGTACGCTCAATCGGCTGGAACTTACGCCGGTTCGTGCCGGCAAGCATAGTCGATATAAAAAGATTACTATCGATAAACATATGGTTGATGCTTTCTTTACAAATGTGTTTCTGCAATCCTATGACAAGCCGCCTTCAATAATAGTGCTTGACCTGGATGCAACGGACGATCCAATACACGGCCATCAGTTGGGCCGATTCTTTCACGGCTATTACAAGAACTATTATTTCCTGCCTTTATACATTTTTTGTGGTGAACATTTGTTATGTGCCAGACTTCGGCCATCGGAAATTGATGCGTCAGCCGGCTCGGTAAAAGAGTTGGAGCGTATTGTATCTCAAATTCGCAGCAGGTGGCCTGATGTGCGTATTATTATCCGAGCTGATTCAGGATTTTGCCGTGAGTTGATTATGTTCTGGTGTGAGACAAACAACGTTGATTATATCTTTGGACTGGCGAAAAACGAACGTCTTAAAAAGGAAATTGTCAAGCAGATGTGGCAGGCCAAAAAACTTTATAAGCAAACTACTCAAGCATCCCGTGTCTATAAAGATTTCGAGTATCAGACGCTGAAAAGCTGGAGTAAGCCTCGGCGTGTGATAGGCAAAGCTGAGTATATGGAAAAGGGTGAGAATCCACGTTTTGTGGTTACATCACTTTCAGCCGACGAATTTGATGCCAAGACATTATATGAAGAACAGTATTGTGCTCGAGGTGACATGGAAAACCGTATTAAGCAACAGCAGCTCTGCCTGTTTGCCGACCGTACCAGTGCAGCGACAATGAGAGCCCATCAATTGCGTTTATGGTTTTCATCGGCAGCGTATACCTTAATGAATGCATTGAGACGCCTGGGTCTTAAGGGGACCAAACTGGCCAAAGCCCAATGCGATACTATTCGACTGAAACTACTGAAGATTGGTGCTCAGATTAAGGTAACTGTTCGCAAAGTATGGGTATCGCTGTCTGAAAGCTATCCGTATCAACAACTTTTTAAGCAGGTGTATGAAAATCTCAGGCGGCTTTGCCTAATACCGTTGCGATGTTGAGAGTTTGTCGTTAGTGCCCAATCGATTCTTTTAACAAAAACCTGAGAACACCAGAGGCGGTACGCACTTATCGAGAGTTGCAAGAGGCAAAATGCCTTGATACAGCGTGATCGTGGCCGATTATTTACAGCACCGAGGCTGTCCTACTGAAAAACCCTCACATAAAAAAGGATGGTAGCGATTCCGCCTCCACTTACCGCAAAAAAACAGCTCAAATCAGAGGCTGTGAGAAATGCGGGCTAGCACTCATACCAGCCTTGTCTGCGAGCTGATAGAGGTATTTGACTTTGTTTTT
>CAYVIT010000161.1:4540-6271 GCA_964451425.1 uncultured Pirellulales bacterium | reverse complement strand
TAGGGCAAGCCTGCCCGCATCCCTGCATGCCTTAGGCAGGGAGCTATTTAACCAATAACCAGTTACCAATAACCAATTTACCAATTTGGCAATCAAGGCAAAGTTTTGGATTTGGGTAATTTAGATTTTAATATTGTTTCCACCGTAAGGTGTCCTGTGGAGAATTTCGAGCTTCGTATTTCGTATTTTATTCACCGGGTCACGAGCAGCGAGCATCGAGCGACGTATTTGCTGGCCGTCCCGGCCTCAATTGGCGAGATACGAGATACCAGATACGAGATACGAATTTGTACAAACAAAGCCAATACAAAGCCAATTTTTGTACCATTGGTTCTGTTTATTGTTTATAATTGCCGCCAAGTGCTGAGAATTTCATAGGGAATTTTGTGTATGGGTATCAGTAGTACTGCTTTTCAAAAATGTATCAATCCCGATTGCGGGGCCGAATTCGACTGCGGCCAGGCCCTGTTCAAATGCCCGACCTGCGGCCAGCTTCTGGATGCACAATATAACTGGGACAAAATCGAAGTTCCCGACAAATTGAACGAATTCGCCAAACGCTGGGCCAACAGAAATAATCCTTTGGACTTCTCCGGCGTATGGCGTTTCCGAGAGCTGTTGAACTTCTGTGACGACAAATACAAAATAACTATAGGCGAAGGCCAGACAATTCTACAGCAAAATGACGCTGTCGCCCAATATGCCGATGTAAAGCCGGGATGTTTATATCTGCAATACGAAGGCTTGAATCCATCCGGCTCATTCAAAGATAACGGAATGACCGCGGCATTTAGTCACGCAAAGATGGTCGAAGCCACCTCGTGCGCGTGCGCATCGACCGGCAATACCTCGGCCTCGGTGGCCCTTTATGCACACAGTTGCGGCCTCAAGGCAACCGTGTTTATTGGCTCCGGGCGAATCGCCTTCGGCAAGCTCAGCCAGGGAATAGAATACGGAGCTCAAACAATACAAATACGCGGTGATTTCGACGACTGCATGCGACAGGTCCAGGATGTCTGCACAAAGCTGGGACTGTATCTGCTCAACTCATTAAATCCCTTTCGGCTCGAAGGCCAAAAGACCATAATGTATCGAATCATAGAAGGCCTGGGCTGGGAAGTGCCGGACTGGATTGTGGTACCTGGCGGAAATCTGGGCAACTCCAGCGCATTTGGCAAAGCCTTTTATGAACTGAAACAGCTCGGGCTAATTGAGCGAATACCACGAATGGCGATTATAAATGCCACCGGCGCCGACACACTGACCGAGCTGGTCAACGAAAAGAAACTCACCTGGAATAACGGCAGCGTTAATCAGGCTATCATTGACGACTATTATGCCGGGCTGACCGCTCAGAACTTTTCGCCTCATACCTGCGCATCGGCGATAGAAATCGCCCGCCCCGTTAATCTGAAAAAGTGTCTGCGGGCGATTGATATATGTAACGCCGTCTGCCGAGCGGTCACTGATGAAGAAATTCTCGATGCAAAAGCGATTATCGGCAAACACGGCTTGGGCTGTGAGCCGGCCTCGGCGGCAACAATAGCAGGTTTAAGGAACCTTATAGCTGAAGGCATCATCGGAAGCGACGAGCGGATTGCCTGTGTGCTGACAGGCCACCCATTAAAAGACCCCAACGTAACAGTCGACTACCATAAGGAAAAACAGGGCAAATTCAGCAATCCACCCATAGAGGCACCGAACGACATCGATGAAATAATCAAGCTGATA
>CAYVIT010000161.1:0-4440 GCA_964451425.1 uncultured Pirellulales bacterium | reverse complement strand
TGTGCGGTATTACTTCTTTCCGCAATAACCGGGTCCTGGACGCTTTCCGAAAGGCCGCTGAACAATCACGAATGTCTCGTTTCGATTACTGCACGCGAGATGCTGGAAAGCGGTGATTGGGTCATGCCTACCTGTAATGGGGAGCCTCGGCTTCAGAAAACGCCGCTTTCTTACTGGCTCGTTGCAGGTTTAGCTAAAATAACCGGCAAAGTCGATGAGTTCACTACCCGGCTGCCAAGCGCTGTTTTCGGGATTTTGTCAGTCGCCGCCATTCTATATTTTGTAAACCAGTGGCTGTCTTTTCGCATTGCAGTGCTTTCTGCTGCTGTTTGGGCAACATCATTAGGTTATATCCGCTACTCGCATAATGCCAGGCCCGAAATGGTTTTGACCTTTTTTATCGTGCTGTGCTTTTTAGCTTTTTACTCAGCCGTTTCTACTACAAATCACAAGAGGCAAGTTGCATATATGCTTGTCTTCTGGACAAGCTTCGGTTTAGCCAACCTTGCCAAAGGGCCTGCTCCACTGCCCCTGGTATTGGTGCCGCTTTTTTTCTACGTTGCCGTATTCCGGAAGTGGAAGCAAGTGCCCAAACTCTTGCCAATTATCGGGACGGTCGTTTTCTTAGCCATTGTTTTGCCCTGGCCCCTGGCAATTGCTTCCAGGTTAAACTGGAACCTGAGTGTATGGAAACATGAATTTGTGGACCGCTTCTTCGGTACTTACGCCTCCGGCGGCAAATCATTGTTCTACTATCTGCCCAAGATGTTTCAGTTTATGCTGCCCTGGGCGGCCTTTGTGCCACTTGCGCTGGCTGCCCCTTTTTACAGAGTCTGGGAAAAGAGACGGCCTGTAATGCAATTTCTGTGGCTCTGGTTCGTTGTAAGCCTGCTCTTTTTGACAATAACAAGCGGTAAACGTCAGCATTACATAATACCCATGATGCCGGCAATGGCAGTTCTGACCGCTATCTTGCTCGAAGATATGGTTTTTTACCGGAAAGCTTACACCAATAAATTCGTAAGGAATTTTTTGCTTGGCCACCTTGTGATACTAACAATAGGTTTTATTGCGCTGCCGATAATTATAAACCAACTTATGCCGGAAGTTCTGCGTGAGACAATCCTTTTTAGCACTACAGGATTGATTGGAGTTCTGGTCGTTGCCGGATTACTCAGGGCCAAAAAGACACCTGCGGCATGTGGAGCTGTTTTTGTTATTATAGCTGTTCTGGTAATGATAGGTTACAGCAGTTTTTTCAATCCCCTCAATTACAACGAACCATCAAGGAAATTTACACAATCCGTGTCGCAAATCGTTCCCGCCTCGGATAAACTGGTTGCCTACAAATCCGCTTCTTCAAGATTCATTCATTACTTTGGCAGGCGAGTTCCCGTAATAGGGACACAATCAGAGGTCGATGAGTTGTACAGGAAAGGCTGGTGGGTCGTGGCCTTCGGCAAATATCTTGACGAACTGCTCAATGAGAGTTCCTTTGAAATCGTTTACAGGCAGGAAGGTGCGGAACGCCACGGACAAGAAGTTGTAAGCGGAGCGCTGCTGCATATAACCGGCGGTGGTTCCGAAGACAGGATTTAAGTCCCATTTTGGTTACTTAACCAGGCCGGCGATGAAGTTTTTTTCGGCTTCAAGCACCGGCTGTTCTTTTATGTTTTCAACCAATTCAACTGCCTCTGCAGCAGTGAATCCTTTTGCCTTAACCGCCCACACGGCGGCAAGTATCGACACTCTTTTCCTGCCGTTGCTGTCGTGGACAAGCACAGGCAGATTGACTTTATCAGCCGTTATAGCCAGGAACTGGTCCTGAGTCTGCTGGTCGGGTAAATAGTCGTTTTTTTCAATAGGCAGCTCAAAATAATTAACGCCGTTGTTTCTGACCCAGGTTACTTCCTCGTTGTGCCAGTTTCTCTCGCGATGTTCGGAGGCGGAACGAACGTTTACGATAGAGCCGATATGATACTTGTAAAGCAGGCGGGTGTAATCCATTCCTCGCGGCTGGCCGCTGGTATAAAGCACGTCGGGCTCGATAATATGGAAATTCTTGATGTGAAAATGCCGAACTAAAAGAAACACCGCCCCCGCAAGCAAGACAATGTACAAAACAAACAGTAAATGTTTTTTCTTCTTTTTCACTGTTAATTCGCTGTCAAATTTTCTTTGCGATGCACCTTTCGTACCGAATAGATTTTTTTGCCTGTTGATTCAAAATAGACCCTGCTTATCATCTCACCTATCAGGCCTGTCGCAATGAAAATCAATCCAATCAGCAGAAGTATAGCCGCCAGCCCTGCCAGTGGACCATGGGCAACTAAAATCGGGACATTATATGCGAATTTGTCATATAGTATATAAGCGCTCAGAAGCAAGGCTGCAAGGATACAATACGAAGCCGCTCTGCCGAAAAAGTGCAGCGGTCTTGTAATGTAACCGAGCAAAAATCTGAGCGTTATCAAATCAAAGACGACTCGAAAAGTTCTTGAGATTCCGTAGCTGCTGGAACCTTTTGGTCGGACAATGTTCTTGATAGGTATCTCGATGATTTTAGCACCGCTTTGCGAAAGCAGCGCCGGAATAAATCTGTGCATCTCTCCATACAGATTTAATCCCTCAATTACCTCGTGCCTGTACGCCTTGAAGGTAGTGCCGAAATCGTGAATATCGACGCCGCTTACTTTTGAAGCAAGCCAGTTAGCCGCCCTGCTGGGTATCTTCCTCATCAAAAGATTGTCCACTCTGTGTTTACGCCAACCGCTGACAACATCGAAGCCCGCTTCAATTTTCTCAAGAAAATTCGGTATCTCTTCCGGGCTGTGCTGCAGGTCTCCATCCATCGATATTATTATTTGTCCACGTGCCGCATCGAAGCCGGCTGCGAGAGCGGGAGTCTGGCCGAAATTGCGGCGAAGCTCGATAACAACCACTTTGCCGTCCCTGCCGGCAAAATCTTTTAGCATCTCCAGGGTATTATCTTCACTTCCATCATCGACAAAGATAAGCTCATAATGCAGACCGGTTTCGCCCATTGTTGTGGTTAACCGGCTGTAAAGCTCCTCGACTACCGGAGCTTCGTTATAAAGCGGCACTACAACCGAACAATCAATGCGGTTTCGGCTTTGCGGTATATTGGAAGGGGCCTTATCAGCCCGGTCAGAGCTGTCCATAATGCACCAATTCTATTCCAGCATCTTCGAAATATTGTCTTGTTTTTTCGCTACAAAGGGCATCCAGTTCAACCTTGCGCTGATGTATCAACCTGGTCTTTTCCGGGTCCAGGCCATCAACAAATCCCGGATGGGTCATCACTTCTGCAGTTGCCGCCGAATTATATAAAGCCACGGCCTTAAAGAAATTCACATCTATCTTACCGGTATGTGCAATACCAAGAAGCGCGTCATTTTTCAAGAAATCCCGGTTTTGCAAACGGTTAATCTTCGCCATAATCCTGACCTTTCGTGCCCTTGCTCTGCCGTCCTCACTGGTCAGCGGCCAGGGAATTCGTGAAAGTTCCTTCGGCTCGAACGGCCAGCGTACAGCGCGTATCCCAAAGCGTCCAGCCAATTGGCAAATGACCGAGAACAAAGCAGGGAATGCGTGGATATGTTTATGCGAGTCCAAATGGGTCGGCTTTAAGCCCTGGTCAATCACCCATTGTATCTGGGCTGCTAATTCGGTTCGTATTGCCTCTCGAATCTTATGTCCTGCCAAAGATAAAAGTGAAAGCGTAAACGGCGAGTAAGCAAATTGACCGTCCGCATCGAGTAAACATTTAATGCAAGTATCCTTCGATACGGCTCGGCCCTCGGTGAGATTAAGGTGGACTCCGACACCAAGATTGGGCAGTTTTTTTGCTATTTTGACAGCTTCGTCGGCGGCCGGCATATTGGTCATAATCGTCGCACTGGTCAGTATGCCCTCACTATGGGCCTGGGCCACCGCCTTGTTTACCCCGTCGCAGAGACCGAAATCATCCGCGTTTATTATAATTCGCCTGTCCATTTGCAATAAGTTTAAGCGGCAAAGATGACAAGGTCAACCAGATTTTCAAGTATCAGAGATGGTCAATTTTCTGGTAACAGGATGCCCGCTGAAAAAAGTGCAAAAACGCTTGACCCGTATATTTCATACTTTCTGTGATTAAGCTGTTTTTTATAGTAGGTTCACTTGTTTTCTATAATAAAATGGGCCGGGAGTTCAATCCTCACGGCCCGTGTGAATCAGGTCAGATGGGGTGACGCTGGGACTGTCAGAGAGTCGACAGCCAGTTCTCGCTGACCTTCTTTTTACTCATTTATTCGCTCCGCATTCTTCCCTCACTTCATTCTTTTTGACTTTTCAACCAGCTTAACGTAGATATCTCGATACTTATATATATGTAATCTTCCCAATTCATCTACTAATTCCGCTGTTTCTTGCAATAGT
>CAYVIT010000160.1:0-6293 GCA_964451425.1 uncultured Pirellulales bacterium | reverse complement strand
ATGCGGACATCGTCAGATTAAAACCCTGATTAACCTGACCACCCTGCTGGCTGAAGAGTGGCGGAGCAGCAGCAAATTCAGTGCCTATCTGAGTGTCCATCCACATCAACCGATTCCCAAGCCAACCCTTCATCCAGTTGATTTCCTCTTGGTAAGTCTGAGCAATAAACCAGTTCGGCCAGATATCAATACCAAGGACAGGCCATCGAACAAAGTTTCGGGCCTGCGCCTCATTCAATAATGCGGCGGTGTTGTCGACGGTCTGAAGCAGCTGATCCGTAGCAAGCAGTTTCTTGCGGTGCCCAAACCATCGATCGGCATAACGTAACCGGAACTCGGGGTCTTCGAACAGGCGCCGCCACCAGGGGTAATCAGTGTCGGGAAGCTGGCTGTAGTACCACCCATTAGATAGCCACCCCTGATAGTAATCGGCGTTACCGAGTGACAAGTTATAATCCCAGACAGGCCCCATGTTCAGTTTGCCGCCTCGATCCTTAAACATGTAGGTGCTGAGGCGAAAACCGTCGATATTCTTGGTCAACTCAACAATGATATGGTGTTCGACAAAAGAATCAACATCGATATACTTAGTGTACCCATCGACGGGGTCAGTGAAGTTCGGTCCATAAAGGACGGACTCGAACTCGTCAAGATAGCCCTTGATCCAGTTCTTCTGCGCCTGTGTAATTTCAGTCCCTGCCGGCTCAACGTAGATCAAATTCTGACCGGTGCTGGTATAGAATGACAGATCATCGGTGTCATATTTATCTTTCTTGATAATGTAGCCGCCGGTAATATCCGGTTCTGTATTATCATTCGAATCGAGCTTGGTGATGTCCACGCGGTTCTTATTCAGTTTGATCTTTTCCATCAAAACGTATACTCCCACGTAATCGCTCAACGAGACTCCCCCGCCGTTCGTGTTGAGGAACATCTCGATAAACCGTGTGCGAACAGCATATCGACCAACATCATTGCTCCACTGGTACGACAGGAAGTTACGCATCAGCGACTTGTCCGAATAGGGTCCCTGCAGGACCCAATCTGATTCGGCGGGAAAACCCAGAATGGAAACATCTTTATCCTGATCATATTCGTCCCAGGTTTCGAGGTGATACTGCTTTTTGGGGAAACCTGCCGAGCTTTTACCGCGAACATTGATGCCGGCCCTACCGATGAAGTCGCTCGGGTCGGTAATCCTGGCCCTGCCGCCAGTTGTGGTATTGATGAAGCCGGCAAAGTTCAACGTCTGTGTAGTTTCTCCGATGTATCCACCAAACGTATCAATGACGGCGATAGGCAGGTTAGAACTAAAATTCCGGACGTCCGGCTCAAGGAAGATATAAGCCTGTGTTTCGATATTTGCAGGTAGCCAGCCCGGCTTTACCGCAGCGGCACGAATGGTGGTAGTTGCACTCACGCCGAACGGGCCGGTGTAAATAGTCCCATGCGTTATCGTTGGCCAAGAGCCATCAAGGGTGTAACGGATTTCAGCGTCATTCATCGCGGTAGACAATGTCAACTGGAATGGAGCGTCATAGAAACCGCTCTTATGGCTGAACCAGACTTCGCTGACAACACCAATCGTACCGGCAATGTTGAACGTTCCTGGTGTCGGCATGGTAAAGTATTGTGGGACTGTCTGATTTTTGGCGGCTTCCAACTCAGGCAGTATCAGGAACTCGCCGTCGTTCTTGTTGTCATTGAGTCCGTGAATCGCCAGCACATTCTTTTCGGGCTTGGGTTGCAGTAAGCCCAGATGTGCCATGATATTAATACCCTTGAAGACCTTGGATTCCTCAATCGGGCGGTCGGAGTCGGCCGTCGAGTCCCACTGCATGAGACTCGGCGCATTGCAGCTGGCAACCTCCACGCCGTTGAGATACGCCGCAAAACCATCCTCGTACTTCATTCGCAACATCAGCGTCTCGAAGGCACCAACATCACCCTCTTCAAGGAAAATTTCGATGCGTGTCCACAGCGAGGAATTAACACCAAGCATATCCTCCTCAACATCGGTGCCGCTGAAACCTCCCTCAAGCTTGAAAACATCAAAGGAATACGCCTTATAACCACTCTCGCTACTTGGATCGGCCTCGGCCCGAACCGTAAAGCTGCCATCGGCTGCCGTAATACCCGTCCAGCGAGCAACATAACCTGCGTTGTAATTGAAACCGGTGTTGAACTGCATCTTGTTTTCAGCGAGGACGACTACGCCGCTTGTGCTGGCATTTGTATAGGTATCGGCACCGGTAAGGGTATAATTCGCCCAGCGATTGGTATAGTCAGGATTACCCCGATTGGCAGACGTGGCAAAGGTGTACGCGGTCGCAGGATCCAATCCTGTGAACATCAGGTCGACCCACCAGCCGGAACTGCCATATGTAAGTACGCCGATCATATCCGCGAAATCACCGAACGTATTGTGGGCATCGGTGCCCACGGCGCAGTCACTTCCGCCAGTATCGGAACTCGGGTTCCAACTGACGCCACCGCTCTCTGTCAGCGTTACCGTGACACCCGTGTTGTCACCTGTGGCTTGATCCAGCAACGGCCCGGAAGTCGGACCAGGATTCCCACTGCCAATACAATAGGTTGTGACGTTACTGGCGATGTGCTGACCAGCGCTATAGATAACGTCGTTGTAGGCAACCCTCGGTGTGCTCCCAAAGCCAAAACCCAATCCGGTCTTTCCGGTATCCCACGTTGAGTCGTCGAAATTAACATCAGTCCAATCAGTACCAAGGGTCGCATCGCTGATGGTGGGCACGTGATAAGAAACGATGGCGCTTGTTGGCACAAGCGTCGTGCCGTACTGCATCAGGCCATACGAGACATTGGTCAACTGTGTGGGGTATTCAGGCTCATATTCGTGGATGATACTCTCTCCATTAGGTGCCACCAACGCCAGATAATCTCCTTTCTGGTTGAGGTTGAAGTTAGTGTGATAATAACCGGCAGGGTCAAGATATGGATAATTATCAGGATACAGATCTCGTGTTTTCTCCGATGCGAAGATAATCAGGAACTCACCAGGCTCGACCTCAAGGCCGTCCGGGAATTGCCACATCGTCAGGTTAGGCTCAAAGTCAGTCAGATACCAGCCATTTAGACTGACTGTTGTATCTGTTGGATTGTAAATCTCTATCCAGTCGGAGGAATCTTCGTTTCCATCCAGCAGTTCGCCGTATTCCAGCGGTAGCTGACTTGCATTACTTGCCATGAACTCACTGATTACCAGGTGGGCTTGTTCCATCTGCCAGTTCTTCGCCAGCAGGGCAAAGTCACCCATACTCACCCCATCAATGTCGTCGAGTTCAGCCTTGCAGCCGGAGATGAGACAGTCCGGGTCCAGCCACTGCCAGGCAAGAATCCGCAGGTCTTTGATATCAACCTTGTAGTTTCCATCTAAATCGCCTATGAGCTGCTGAGCCAGGAGTTGAGACTGGGTGAAAGCCGAACATGCTAAAAATGCCATCAATACCGCTGAAAACAACGATATCTTCTTCATCCTTCGCAGTAGCTCTGCTACGGAGAATGGAACAGATACTGGCATCAATATTTCCTTCCTCCCTGGATAGGCGCCGTGGCGACTGCACTGATGTTTCAGGTTGCTAATCGCGGTTCTATATCTGTTGGTTCCCATATTGTGGGGATGTGGTCCTTGTAACCTGTGGACCTTATACAACTTAGAAACCGTACATACGATAATATAATATAACACATATAAGGGCTTTATGTCAATGCCTTTTTGCGTATGGGATGGGTTGTCCGGGGAACATTATACCGTTTTGATAGGAACTCTGACGAAAAGCTACTCTGCTGATTTGGCAGTCAGTGTGCAGGCGGCAAGTAATCCGCGCATCACGTCCGTAACAGTGATAATTCCCTGAAGCTTCTTTTCCTCATCGACTACCGGCAGACAGCTTATATTCATCTCGTCCAGCGTCTTTATAGCTTCGTAGAAACTGCAGCTGGGCAGAACATATATCACATCTGTGTTCATAACGCGACTAAGAGGCAGCTCAAGGCTTGGATGTTCCTGGTCAACGTCAAACAGGCGGGAGCGAAACACGTTTTCTTTTATCTGGTGTTGTCCGCTGCACATAGGAAGATGGCGGAGAATGTCCCTGTCTGAGATAATCCCAAGCAGTGTATTGTCCTTGCCCACGATCGGCACGTGTCTGAATCTTCCTTTCTGCATTACCTTCATTGCCTTAAACAGCTTGTCCTTTTCCTTCAGACAAATCACCTCTTCAGTCATAATGTCCTCAACTTTTCTGAGAACTGATGAGAGTGCAGCGGCAACATCGTCTGAGCCACCGGCGAGAAGGTCGACAAGCCGTCTGTTTTTTCCCACGGTTCCCGAGTGAGTGTATAGCAGGCGTACCGCGTCGAGTCTTACAAAGACCTTTATAATATCCGCAGCCGTAACAATGCCGACAAGGTTCCCCTCGACAAGAACCGGTACCATATCAACGTGTTTATCCACCATAATGGTAATCATCTCCGGTACTGGTGTCTCAGGGGATACGGATTTGGGATTTCTCGTAACGATGTGTCCCAGTTGTTGCCTCAGCGCCTCTGGGTCTGTTTCTTCCTCACCAATTTTTCCTATGTATGGAGAAATCTGCCGGAAAACATCCCTTTCTGAAACGATACCTACAAAGTACGGTTTTTCACCTTTCTCGGAAGGAAAGTCCATTACAGGAACGTGCCGGACTTTGTTATCCTTCATAAACTCAAGACACGTTTCTATCGTATCGTCAAGGGTCAGCATCTTGACATTATAGGTCATGATATCCTTGACAAAGCGTATGGACTGGAAGATGACATCTTTGCCGTTCCGCATGTCATCTATCAGGTCGATTAACCTGCATTGTGTGTTTATCATACTGTCTCCTTCTTGTGTTCTACTTGGCCCGGCCTTTCATCGGCTGTGATATCTATGTCCCATAACAGAAAGCGGATGTCTTGCGACGAAATTCCCTTTCGTAATATCGGTGAACTTTATCGGCTGATTTAGCGAAATATCACCTCGGAACTATTTTTGAACATCATATAAGTACAACAGCTCACTACCCCGCATATTTCATAGTGGTTGTGATAATGCTCGTTCGAAGAAGTCTTGCTTGTATACTACAATAAAAAGGGCCGGGAGTTTGATACTCACGGCCCGTGTGAATCAGGTCAAATCGGCTGACGCTGTAGCTGTCAGGAAGTCGCCAGCCAGTCAGCACACAGTATCGCCAAGTATTCGAAGTCTACTTCGCTGCTTTTCGGAGGGCCGGCGACGAAGTACTCATAGGCGCCCATATCCACGATACCATTCCACACGCGAGGGCCGTCATCCAGATCGAAGGGAATCGGCTCGGTAGTATCACCATCGCCATCAAGGTCGGTGGTATCTGGCGGGAGCGCGGCATTGCTGCCTTTATCGATACAGGGTGAGCCGGATGACAGCCGCAAATTACCTGCGATCGCATCGACAAAATACGGGTCGGCATTGATATTGCCCGTCCCGCTATAGCCGCCCTGAACGTCACTGTAGGTGACGGACATGGTGCCGGAGCTATAGACAATCTCATTGGCACCGTCGGCCCATAAAATGCAATTTTGTATATTGGTGTAACTGTTATCGCTGTATATCGCTCCTCCTGATGAAGCCGTGTTGCCTCTGAAAGTACAGTTGATAAAATACGGAGAACAGGAAGCATTGCACATTCCCCCGCCCCACCCATTGGCAGTATTTCCAATGAATACGCAGTTAGCAGTATAGGAGACGGAACCATAATTGTTCATCATCCCCCCGCCATGAGCCGAGGCAGTGTTTCCTGAGAAAATGCAGTTTGTAACTTTGGGATCGCTGTGTCCGTTGTGCATGCCGCCGCCATGAAGGCTGGCCGCATTTGAGAGAAAGATGCAGTCAGTAACAGTCGGGTTGCTGCCTTGGTCGTTGCACATTGCGCCGCCAATATATCCCGAATTCCCGCTAAAAGTGCAGTCAGTAACGGTCGGGTTGCTGCCTTGGTAGTTGCTCATCCCGCCGCCATAGTCTGCCGGGTTGCCGCTGAAGTTGCAGTTGATCACGGTCGGGCTGCTCTGGTAGTTGAACATCCCGCCGCCCCATGCCGCAGAGTTGCCGCTGAAGTTACAGTCGGTCACCGTCGGGCTGCTGAAATCGTTGTACATCCCGCCGCCACTGTCGTTTGGGTAGATGCCGCCGTTGGCGTTTCCGCCGGTGATCGTAAATCCGTCGACAATCGTGTTCGAACCTTCTCCACGTGCGCAGG
>CAYVIT010000159.1:0-6428 GCA_964451425.1 uncultured Pirellulales bacterium | reverse complement strand
CAGGAAGTCAGGCAATTATCTCAAAAATATCTTAACGAACAAACAAAGCTGGTACAGCAATTACGGGAAGGTTTGAGAAACTTCAAAGATGCCCTTACCGAAGGCCAGGCTGAAAAGGTCAAAGAACTGCAAACGTTAATTAAAGAAAACCTCTCTAAGCAGGATGAAAGCAGAAATGAGGTTACCTCGAAGCTCAAAGAATTCCAACAAGGCCAGCAGCAAACATCAAAAATGCTCAGAGAGCTTATAGTCAAGGGAGAGGAACTGAGAATAAGGGATTTTAAGGCAATGCTTGCAGAGTTCAAGAAGCAGCGAACCGAACGCATAGCACGTCAGGAGAGGAGACGGGAAGAGGTTAAGGATATGCTTGGTGAATTCAGGGCCAAACGCACGGAAGTAGAACGAGAGCGTCTCGCTGAGCTGCAGGAGGCATAAAATGCAGGCAACAAGTAATTATGATAGGCATCATAAATAACATTATGAGTTTTTACCAGATGCAGGCGAAAGCCTTGGGTGTGTTAGTGGCTAATACCCAGAAGGCTTTGGAGCAATCGGAAAAAGAAAGAAAAGCTAATGAGCAGGCAGAAAGAATAGAGAACTTCGTAAAGGATTTGACCATGAATTTGAATAATATGCTGACGAAGTTTTACTGGCTCAAAGAGCGTAAAAACAGAAAGCAGGAACAGATGACCGATAGTCAGATGAAAGCTATAACTGAGTTTGTAGCTTTCGTTAAGACTTTAACTAAGAATGTATGTTCACTTCTCCAACGTTTTCAGGCAGGCGAGAGCTTTGAAGAAAGGATTGACAGGGAAATAAGGGAAGTTGAAGCCGGTGTTGGCCGGAGACTAAAAGAGTTTGATGAGGCTTTAGATGAAACCAGCGGCATTTTGACCACTCACCTGATTAGGTTTGTCCAGAATATTCATAGGGGGCTTGCCAAACTTTTTAAAGGTCGAAGCATTATTCCCGCAGTAGCAAATCGAAGAAAGTCGGATAAACTACCAGTAAAACCGCCCCCAAATATGAAAGAAAATTCCCCGAAACAGCCTCAGGATGTTTATCACGGCGAAGTGGAAAATCCAGTTAACTGCTCAAATATAAAATCACTCAGGAGTGACGAGAAAAAGTCAAAATGTTTGATGCACTTAAAAGTGTAAGAAAATGCAAGAAGCAAAAGTCCAATATGTTTTAGAACGGCTAAGTAAAGAGCTTCACCGATTTATTGATACTATTGGTGATATTCCTTATATTGCTTTGCCCTCGGAGAAACCGGAGATTATCTGTTTTTCCGAAAAAATCAAGGAACTAAGCGGCTATGATGCCAATGAAATACTTGCTGACCGAGAACACTGGGCAAATATGATTCATCCCGATGACCGAGAGACAGTTTTTGCAGCTTTTACCGGATGTAAAAATGAAGGCACACCCTTCAACATAGAGTACAGAATTGTCCACAGGGATGGTTCATTGCGGTATGTTAGCGATAAGGGTGAACCTATCTTCGATGAAAAAGGTGAAGTAAATCATATTGAAGGTTTAATCACGCCTCTTGGGGAAAGTGGAGGACCTGCAGATATACCGCTTTTGGAAATTAGGGAATTGTCAAATCCGAACAATGTAAACTCAATTCATTTACAAAAAGTTTAAGAGATGTTTTGAAAGGAGAAGTAAAATGGTAATGACGATAGCTGAAGACATGAAAAAGCTGACGGAGAACATCATTATTTCCAATGATGTTCGGGTGAAAGCTGTGGGACAACTGGCAGCAGACACCCATGAAACCCTAAAAGGGTTTTCTATGAACAGGAAGAAAATGGCTGCACAACAGGCCAAGGACCTGGCTGATTTTATGAATGGTTTATCAAAGAATGTGCAAGGTATGCTAAAAAATGCCAGAAGCATGGTACAGCAATTCCATAAGGAGAACATGCAGATGAGCAAGGAGCAAGCAAAGAACTTGGCAGATTTTGTCAATGGTCTAACCGGCAGTGTCGGTTCGATGTTGGATAGTTTTCAAAAAGACCACGCCCACATGTCAAAGGAAATGAAGGCTAAACTTGCCAGGGAAATAAAGGATATCCAGACACAGGTTGAAAGAATTCTCAATGATGCTGACAAGCTTATGGGCGAGTTTAACGCTGATATGGCTGGGGCCAAGAAGGCCTGGCAAAGTATGTCAGCGGCTCTGGCCAGGGCAAGAAAAGCCGGTTTTATGATGCCGCAGATTGATGCCGGAGAAAAGGTAAGGACAGTTAAGCAGGCAACACGCAAGGCCCAAAGTAAAAAAAGAAGTACCCCTAAGAGCAGAAGCAGCAGCCGAAAAGTCGCAGTCGGTGTCTAAGAAAAGCGCCTGATGCCAAACTGTTGCCGGCTGGAAAGGCCAGGGAAGAGCAGAAGTATGTTTGTTCAGGGAGGTATTAGATTATGAGCCAGACAACATATACCGCGGCCGAGATAACATGTGGATTTTGTAAGGGTACGGGCAAAGACCCGTTCGACCTGTTGAGTGAACATGCTGCCTGCCAGGTCTGCGGCGGCACAGGCAAGGTTAAGGTCATGGAGCCGGTGATTAGATGTGCTTTTTGCAAAGGCAGCGGCGTCTATCATAATACGCGGGTTACCTGCACCGTATGTAACGGCAAAGGTGTGGTTACAGCTCCCAAAAGCCCAACTGAATTATGCCCTAAGTGTGAAGGTACGGGTACGACAATAAATAGTGCAATGCCCTGTCTTGAGTGTAAAGGCAAAGGACTTGTTTCAAAGTGAAAGACGCAGCCAGACTAAATTTATTCAGAGAAGGCTTTACCAAAAAGAGGACTGAAGCCATGGCTAAATTTGAGTCCCTCAGGCAAAACTTTAGAAGCAGAGAAAAGAAGATAACGGCGGATTTGGAAAAGGCACATAAAATCTGGAAAGAATTAGGTCAAAGATTCAGGTGGTGGGGCTCGCTGCCATAAAAAGCAAAATTTTTAGAAAAGGAGTGAAATAGAAATGATTGATGAGATGACAACAGTGTTGGAACCGGCTCCAATGACGGACTTTGTGGAAACAAAGTACATTAAGGATGTCACCAACAGAGCCCTTTGTTATATTAAGGCTGGCTTTCCAGTTCACTTCAGGGGCCCTTCGGGTACCGGAAAGACAACCCTTGCGATGCATATAGCAAGTAAGATCAAACGGCCGGTGGTGATGATTCACGGAGATGAAGAGTTCACTACGTCGGACCTGGTTGGTGGCGAACACGGATACAGGGTCAGGAAGGTAGTGGATCGCTTTATTTCAAGGGTTCTGAAAACAGAAGAAGATATGGTAAAGCGTTGGGTGGATAACCGCCTGACCGTAGCCTGTAAATACGGATTTACCCTGATATATGATGAGTTCACGCGTTCCCGGCCTGAGGCTAATAATATTCTTCTTTCTATCCTGCAAGAGAAAATGATGGATCTGCCGGTTGGACGTGGTGGCGAGGACCCGTATTTAAGGGTTGACCCCGATTTTACTGCCATTTTCACATCAAATCCCGAAGAATACGCCGGCGTTCACAGAAGTCAGGATGCCCTGAGAGACAGGATGATAACTATGGATTTGGATTACTTTGACTATGATACCGAACTGGCTGTAACTCAGGCCAAATCAAAGCTGTCCAGGCAAGACTCTCGGATAATAGTAAACATCGTAAGGGGCCTGAGGGAATCCGGAAAGTGTGAGTTTGCACCCACAGTTCGAGGATGCATCATGATTGCAAAGACACTGAAGGTACAAAATTTAACTCCTGTTAGGGCCAGTAATATGTTTATGCAGATGTGCCAGGATATTCTGGCATCGGAGACAAGCCGGGTTGGTTCGAAAACAAATCAGGATAGGGTCAAGGATATAGTGAGTGAGCTGGTGGCAAAAGAGCTTGGAACACGAAAGAACATAAATATCCCCCTAAGAGCAGGTAAAGCGGATGGCATTCTAAGTCAGGAAGAAGTTGAAAGCCTGGTTGGGGCAAAATAAAAAGACAAGGAGACCTATCAAATGAAGGGAATAATGCAAACTCAAGGTATTGGGGACATAAAAAGCATCCATTCTATAGGTGCGAGGTCTATCCCGAAGGTACAAAGATCAAGCCATGTGGAATTGTATGTGCTTGAAAGAGAAAAGGATAGATTGGAAAAAGAAATCTTTGCGTTAAATAAGAGAACAAGCAGGGCCAAAAGGCAATTAGACAGCACTTACCTGCGAATAAAAAAACTACAAGAAGAAATACATGAGGAGCAGGAGATTAAAACTTATAGAAGTGTACCTACAAAGCCGCTTAAGACAATGGCTGTAAATTATTAATGGATGCACAAGGTATATCAGGATGGAATGGAAAGCTTTTGACTGGAAAAGCAAAAAAGTAGGCCAAAAAGGCGATGTCCTTAATAAGACGGTCTACAAGTGCGGGTTTTGCAAAGGTACCGGACTCATATCTTCTAAGGGAAACGCAAGATGTCCTATTTGTTCAGGTGACGGAACCGTAAGGGTTGCAGCACCGGCTGTTATCTGTGCTTATTGTAATGGAGAGGGCAGAGCCAATTTGAACAGGGATCTTAGCTGTAGTGTTTGTAATGGCAAGGGCGCTGTGACAATAGAGAGTAAAGAAATTCAGAACTGCACGGCATGCAAAGGAACGGGCAAAGAATGCAACAGCGGCCTTCCCTGTTTAACGTGTAAAGGAAAAGGAGTGGTTACGAAATAGGTATTCAGGATTTGTGTTATGAAAATAGACCAGGTACGTGAAGCAATCAGGAGCTTTTTTGAAAAGACTTTTGGCAGAGACGCAAAAGTAATAAAAATAACAAAATCCGAGGATGGCTGGATAGGCGAAGCCGAGATTTATGAGGAGAGTTCATTTATTAAATCTTTAGGCTTACCCGGCAGGGTCCAGGATAGAAACACTTATGAGATTAAACTGACCGATACCCTGGAAGTGACTTCTTATGCACGAAAAGAGGAAGTCGCAACAGCAGAATAAAAACAAAAGGTATTAAAGAATGGCTGAACAAAAAATGATGCATGCCACCGAGGCTGCCAACCTTGCTGATATCTTAGAGAGGGTATTGGATAAAGGTATTGTTATTGCCGGAGATATCAAGATACAACTCCTCGATATCGACCTTCTCAATATTAAAATAAGACTTTTGGTTGCCTCTGTGGATAAAGCGATGGAGATGGGAATAAACTGGTGGCAGCAGGACCCTTATCTTTCCTCGAATGCAAAAGAGGGAAGGTTAGAGAAAGAAAATAAAACCTTGAAGAGCAGATTAGAGCGAGTAGAAGCAAAGATAAGATAACAAAAAAAGGAGATTCGTCAATGGCTAAGGATAAAAAGAAAAAAGATAAAGGTCTGGATATTGATTTCGGTATAGGCAAATTAAGTTTTGGAGGCCTGTTAGATGGTATAGGCAACCTGGTTGACTTGGCTGCTAAATTGAAAGAAGCAGGCGGTGAAATCAATAAAGAAGGAGATATCGACCTGAGTAACCTCAAAGAAGGCATGAAAGGCGTATTTGGTGTTTCCATAAAGACAGCGGTAGGCGGCAAGCCTGTAGTTGAATCGTTCGGAAACGTTAAGAAGACTCCTGAAGGGCCTAAAGTCGAGGAAGAAAGAGAACCTATCACTGACATCTTTGATGAGGACGAAGAAATTCGTATCTATGCCGAGATGCCAGGCGTTAACGAAGCTGATATAAAGTTAGAACTAGAAGAAGATATTCTTGATATCTCAGCTCAAACGAGAGACAGGAAATATCATAAGGAAATTTTACTGCCTTCCAAGGTGCAAACAGACACGCTTGTCTCTTCTTATGCAAACGGCATCTTAGAGATTAAGGTGAAAAAGTGAATGGGATTAAAAGGGCTAAAAGAGACTTCGCTGAAATTAATCATGTTTGGTGGAAAAGGCGGTGTGGGAAAGACTACCTGTGCATCTGCTGCAGCCCTGTTTTTGGCAGAGGATCTTAAGACGTTGATTTTTTCAACCGACCCTGCCCATTCGCTTGCTGATAGCCTGGAACAGAAGCTTGATGACAAGCCAAGAGAGGTGAAGGGAGTTAAAAATTTAAGTGCTCTTGAAGTAAACGCAGAAAATGCTCTTTCAAAATTCAAAACCGAACACCAGGACGAGATTAAGAAGATTGTCGAAACTGGTACCAACCTGGATGCAGAAGACATCGATTCAGTCTTTGCCCTGCCTATCCCGGGCATGGATGAGGTGATGGGTTTTAAGACGATGATTGACCTGATAGACCAGACAGAATTCGATAAATACATAGTAGATACCGCACCTACAGGCCATGCTTTAAGGCTTTTAACATCACCAAAGCTGTTGGATGACTGGGTCAAGGTGATGGCAAAGATGAGATGGAAGTACAGATATATGGTTGAGAGATTTGCCG
>CAYVIT010000158.1:1729-6562 GCA_964451425.1 uncultured Pirellulales bacterium | reverse complement strand
CGGGATTGCTCCAGGCGCCGGCAGCCGGTGAGGTGTAGGGCGTACCCCGCCCCGCTAGTTTGAACTCCTTAGTCAGGAGCTGCGTCTCTGCGGGCACATCCGCGGCGGACACAGCCACGCGCTTGTCCCCAACATGTTTGGAATACTCCGGAAAAAAGCCGTTGGCGTTGACAGTCCCATCATGCCACTGCAGGCCCCAAACATTGGATTCAAATACCTTGGTATCAAAAACCTTGTCCACACCGGTAATCTCTTTACCGGCTTGATCGAAGTGCGGCGTACGCGTCTTTAACGTCGACTTCCATGCGCCGCTGTCGTCGAACCGTCCGGAGCAGGCAGTCCCGCCGTCCCGCCACGCCTTGAAGGCGTCATAAAGGGCCGCCTTCGAGTAGTATGTCACATCCTGCACCAGCAGGGTCCTTCCCTTCTCGTCCACCGGGAACTGCAACTTAGGTAACTTCGAATAAACAACACCTTGCGCGTCTTTGGCGTCGAAACGAGGCACGGTATTGATTTCCATGGCGCCGCCGCCCATATTTCCCGGCCGGGCGTCGAGTCCCCGTCCATAGATAAACGGATAATTAAACAGTTTGCCGATCTTGCTCCAGGTCTCCGGGATATAATAGGCGATCGGTCCTTTGAAGTTGGCCGCACTTAGGAAACATGTCCAAGCCTGATCGCCGGTGGGTGGGTCCCCTGTGGTGGGTTTGGTAAAGGGAAGGGCCATATAGGTGTAACCCAGGAACTTGCCGTTGGGATTGCCCTCGAAAGGCAGTGCGTCCGGCGGAATAAGCAGTCGGTTGCTCAGTTGGGCGATGCCCAGCCTATTGTCCGGCAGGGCTTTGTTGCTATAGAAAAACGACCACCCGGGTGACCCGACCTCATAGTCATAGCATTGCGGTGTGGCATTCATGCTGAATTTTGGCGGGCCGTATCGAAATCGATTGCCTGCCCAATAGCCCAAGCCTCCCTCCACGGTCTGAAAAACGCTATCCCAGGTAGGCCCCCGCTCCGGCCAGTTGTCCCTGGCAAGTGTGCCAATCGGAGCGAGCGGGGTGTCCTTGTTGTCGGAGTTGTCCGGCGTTATCCACGCGCTGGGCAACCCGATCTGAAAATGGGCAATCGGTTTGGCAATCAGCGGCCAGACAGCGGAATAAAAGCCCATGCCCGCACTGTAGTTGGCACGGGCCGGCGGACGGGACGCACTGTAGCCAATGTACCCGTGCAAACCGCGGGAATGTGCTGTAACAACTCCTGCTTTGGCGTCCTTTTTGTTGGCTGCGTTTTCTTTACCTTCGCACGTCCAGGGTAGGACCATAAAGATAAGGATAATGAGAAATGATTTCTTCATAATGGTCTCCTATTCTAAGGGATAAAAGTTGACAGCCCTATCTTTAGTCACTTTCAGCTTCGTTAATCACGCGCGCATCGGCCCAGTTGCCCAGAACATCTTTTCCATCGAAGACCAGCATCAGGCACTGTACGTCGTTCAGCTCGATGTCGATTTCCTTTGCGGGTGAATCCTTCGTCATTTCGCCGCTGTCCCATAAGACCTGGTTGGCAAAGAAGTCTTCGTTATACACCCGGAACCGCCCCTTAGCGTCTTCCCTGGAGGATTTACCCATCGCCACAATTGCTCGGAAACGATCGGCGAGACCATCGACCTTGAACATCACGGCGCATTTGCCCTTACAGCCCAACCCCTTCTTGAAAGTCCGGCCGGTGGTCTTTGTCGCCTCGGAATCATAAACATCTAATACCTTAATGCCTGTTTCTTTTTCAAAGGCTTCAAGAATGGGCTGGCTGAAAACCTTGTCAAGAGATGCATAAATTACAACTTCCTCCGTAGGTTCCTTGTCTTTGCAGCCGCCCAAAAATAAGATTAACGTCACTAACGAACTACAGGCAATTCGAGACACAAACTCCTTCATAGTTTTCTCCCCAATGATAATAAAACGTTGGAACCTTGTTGAACGTGTACTAAATAAAAATTGTATTATAATGCGATATACACATTTATAGATTCAACCCGTCGGAATATCCATCGCTGTCGGCCCGGTGAACATATAAGGATTACCGACACTGCTGGTTCTGTTCGGCTCGCCGAAGACGTCGTAAGAATACCGCTCGACTATATTTCCGACACTGTTACTTAAAGTAGCCTTGGAGCCTAAGCCATCCGAATGATAATAGCAAATCCTGACCTTATCTTTGAGTTTAGTGTCATAATGAATCAGATAATTTCTTGTCGCTAATACCTTATTGATAAAGTCATCCTTATTTGCTCTAATGAAAACGAAATTTAAATCCTTTACTTTTCCTTCCTCATACATTCAACAAAAAAGTCCCAGAACGAGGGTCCTGGACTCTTTAGGTGCCTCGCCGTAATAATTTCTTTATCAATTTCTTTTCGGATTTGAGCTGCAAGTTCAAGACACTCTTCTTTGCCGGTAGCCTCAGCATAGGCTTTGAGAATAGCATGCCCCTTTTCTTTGAATAAGATTCCCAAAAAACGAACCAATTGAAGATCATTGTCCGAGAATTGTATTCCTACAGCAACACAAGTCTTCCCAAGATAGAGGGCCCTTTCTACATCTATGCCGTGCTCAATTATATCTCTTGCAAATTGCTCAACAACTTTTGCAATTGACATTATTTCTAGAATTTCAAGTTCCCCGTAGTTAGGAACGACAAACAAAGTTTGATACATTCCGATTTGATAGCTGCCAAGTTGTTTCTTTTTTGCGCCCGATATAAGTAGAGAACAAACTTTTTCGACTTTCTCTTTGTCTATTAATTTTAATTCCAAAGGTTGGTTAGAATCTACCATATTAGAGTCTTGGATAATTCTCACGGCCTGGTAGTAATAACCTAAAGCACTTGTGTTTTCGTTTATATCCATCAAGAAATCAGAATTCTCCAAAAACTTCCTTTGGTAGCAATTCGCCGTTTTCGACTGTGGCTTTACAATCACAAATAAAAGCACCAGTGCTACTAAAACACACAGGAAATATATTATATTGCGCCGTTTCATAGATAAGGTCAACTCCAACTGCTTTTATTTAACTGGTTTTAATTGGTGGAGGCGTAACGATCAGCTTCACAAAACACTTAATACAAGATGGAAGGTTTTTTCTGAAGTTATTTAGACAATTCGTATACAATTTCGCCATCAGAACCTTACATTTTATAAATTCTTCGTTTTTATCTTTGCAATCCTCATCATCCCATATATCATTGCAATCATAATCTACTAAGATTTTGCATTTCTTTTTGTACTTCTGCATTTTAAAGTAGCATTTTATGCAGTCTATCCAACCCTCCCCTTTAGGGTCCGTTCGGATTACTGGATTATTCCCGCAATATGTGTAGAGATTCAGGCCATCCACATACCCTATCGGATCAATTTGCAAGAATCTGCCGATATTTGGGTTATAGTATCTGGCTCTATAATAATACAGGTCGCTCTCGTCGTCGTATCTTCTGCCGGTGAACATATAAGGATTGCCGACACTGCTGGTTCTGTTCGGCTCGCCAAAGACGTCATAAGAATACCGCTCAACCATATTTCCACTCGTATTGGAAAGAGCAACTACGCTCCCTAATCCATCAAAATGGTAATAGTAAATGCCTGTTGGTGCAACATATTTGAACATACATATCGGCTCATCGATGCCGGGGCCATACATAAATTTGCGTAATATCAACGTACTGCTGCCGTCATATTCAGCTATCACCTGGTCGCCGTCGTAGCAGTATTTGGTTACTACATCGGGCGATCCGTAGACAGTCTTTTTGACCCGCCTGCCCTGATAAACGTACTTATAGGAAGCGACGGCCTGATCGCTCTGGTTATTGACGTCGGTTAATCTATTTTCGCAGTCATAATAATACTTGTAAGTACCATCATTTGTCAAATTGCCGTTTTCATCATAGCTGTAATTGGTGCCGCCGACCGCGCCATTGATGATGGAGATCGGAATCTTCTGGCTCTCCACCAGTCGCTTGGCGAGTTCCATACCCCACCAGCCAAGCTCAGCCTTCTCGCCCTTTTGCGCCTTCCAGACTGGATAGCACCACAAATTCTGCCTGGGCCCATTCTGCTCGCCCCTCGGACTGCCGTAGCTGCGAATCCAATCGCTGGTCTCCGGCGGAGATTTCTTGCCGGTGTACGTTGCCAGCGCGTTGGATTGCCCCTCAATCAGGTAGGCATCGCCGCAAACGAGGTTTTTCGCGGGTTCTCAAAACCGTTTCGGTGCCGCCGGCCTAATCTTTGCTACGTCCGGCTTCGGCGATCCAACAATCCGTGCTATTCGTACGGGTGGCAAAGGCAACGTCACAAAGACACACATAGCATGGGAGTCCACAAATGATGTTCCGAAAATCCCATCTATGCTTTATATAAAACCTTTTCTTTTCCTGGCAACTGAGGCTGGTGTCGTCAAATGTCTCAAAGCAGCCACAGGCCAGATTATCTGGAGAAACCGCTTGGGAGGAAGGTATTCAGCCTCGCCGATCTGGGCGGACGGCAAGCTTTATTTCCTTTCCGAGAAGGGCAAGACCACCGTAGTCGAAGCTGGTCCCGAATTCAAAATAGTTACCGAGAACGAGCTTAAAGAAAAATGTTGTGCCGGTCTTGCAATCTCGCAGAAAAATATTTTTATCCGGTCCGAGAACAATCTCTACTGTATTGGCCAACGGCAGTAGATCCGGGGGTAGTGAACAACGAGCATTACTATCGGATAAATCTTAGCACGTTTCTTTCACTTAGTCACCGCGTAAGGGCGAGAGAATATATTGAATAAACGTGCGGAACTTAAAAAACAATTCTTG
>CAYVIT010000158.1:0-1629 GCA_964451425.1 uncultured Pirellulales bacterium | reverse complement strand
GTAAGGGCGAGAGAATATATTGAATAAACGTGCGGAACTTAAAAAACAATTCTTGAAAGGAAAAGATATAACGGTAAAATCACAGAAACAGGAGTCGAAATTATCTTTAGAAGCCGATTTGACCTTTTTTACTGAAGACAGGCAGGTAGAATACAAATATATTAGAGAAACTTAGAGAGGAACCAATGTCATCACATATACAAACCTGTAAGCAAGAAATTTCCTTAGGCAGGAAGAATTATCTCTACCTGACGCTGGTGATGGCGATGACAGATTTTAAGATAAAATATGATAACTCTGTTTTAGGCTACTTATGGAGTTTGCTAAAACCGCTATTAATGTTCGGGACACTGTATCTGGTGTTCTCGGTATTTGTAAGATGGGATGTCGAGAACTATAAGCTGTATCTTCTCTTGGGGATTATCCTTTGGAACTTCTTGGCCGAAGTTACATTAAACAGCATGATTTTATTGGAAGGCAAAGCTCCTATTATAAAGAAAATCTATTTTCCGCGTTGGATCATCGTAATAGCTTCCTCTTTGACATCTCTTCTTACTTTGTTGCTTAATATAGTTGTTTTTTTTGTTTTTTTTGTTTTCTCTGGTGCTCATTTTCAAACCAGTGCTGTGCTCTTAGTCGTTTATTTAGCCGAATTTTACATACTGGTAGTAGGTTTGGCGCTTTTGTTGTGCTCGTTATTCCCAAAATTTAGGGACATACATCATATTTGGGAGGTATTTGTGCAACTCGGTTTTTGGGCTACGCCGATTATATATCCAATTTCAATAGTCCCTGCAAAGTATCATACGTTGATATTTTTAAATCCTGTCGCGAGGATTATCCAGGGCTGTAGACAAGCACTAATCGGGCCAACTGGCGAGTTCCTGTCTTTTACAAATCACATTATTATAATTATTGTTGCGGCCGGCTTATTTATGATAGGCTTAAGTATGTTCAACAAATTATCTCGAAGCTTTGCAGAGGATTTATGATAGCTCTTGACCAGGTCAACAAGATATTTCGCCTGCCCCACGACAGGAAAACAACTTTGCGTCAGCGGTTTGTCAGTATTTTTCAGAAGCATACTTACGAAGAGCTTTACGCTTTACGCAACATAAACCTGGAAATCAGTGGGGGGGAGTTCTTAGGAATAATAGGCAAAAACGGTGCGGGCAAATCTACGCTGCTAAAACTTATAGCCAGAGTTCTCGAACCAACGTCAGGAAAGATTACTTTAAATGGAAACATAGCGCCTTTTCTGGAGTTGGGTGTTGGCTTTCAGGGCGACTTAACCGTGAAGGATAACATCTTTCTCTATGGAGCTCTCCTTGGGATGTCGCGTTGGGAAATTGAGAAAAAATACGACTGGATAATCGACTTTTCCGGATTGGAAAGATTTGTCGATGCGAAGCTCAAAAACCTCTCATCCGGAATGCAGGTGCGATTGGGCTTTTCAATAACCGTAGCTGTTGAAAGCCCGATACTGCTTGTGGACGAAGTTTTAGCTGTAGGGGATATTGATTTTCAGCAGAAATGTTATGATACTTTTGAAAGTTTCAAGCAAGATGGCAGAACAATTGTATTTGTCAGCCACGACTTGACTGCTGTCGAAAAATTCTGCGATAGGGT
>CAYVIT010000157.1:0-6674 GCA_964451425.1 uncultured Pirellulales bacterium | reverse complement strand
AAGAAGGAATTTTGAAGTTAGAATGGAGAATTTAGAATTTAGGGCAACCCCGCCACGTGGTGGCGGTAAAAACATGACCCCGCCACGTGGTGGCGGGGCTAAGCGTCAAAAAAACCGGCGGACATTCAGGTGGCGGAAAAAAACGAAATCCCCCCACCACAGGAGTGGGTAAAAAAAACAAAAAATTCCCCCCACCGCAGGGGTGGGGGCTATATAAAAAGATGACCGTGTCAGGAACGGAATGACAGATTGTCTTTTTGCAGCTTGTATTCGACGGAGTCGACGAGCGCGAGCCAGGAGGCTTCGATTATGTTCTCAGAGCAGCCGACCGTGCCCCAGATAGAAGTCTTGTCGCGGGATTCGATTATTACACGAACACGTGCTGCCGTGCCGGCCCGTGCATTGACCACGCGAACCTTGTAATCAATCAGATGAACGTCTTTAATAGTCGGGTAGATATTTTCGAGCGCCTTTCGTAATGCGGCGTCAAGAGCGTTTACCGGGCCATCGCCTTCACCAACAACGTGCTCGACTTTATCGCCGACCTTTAGTTTGACTGTTGCCTCGTTGGCCATCTGACCTGATGTTCGTTTCTCTGTGGTTACATAATACTTTATAAGCTCAAAAGAAGGCTTGTATGTGTCCATAACCTTTTTGACCAGGAGGTCAAAGGAGGCATTTGCGGCCTCGAACTGGTAACCTTCGTTTTCGAGCTGCTGTACGCGAGAAAGTATTTTTTTGGCTAAGATTTTGTCCTCGTCAATTTTTGCCTTCTCAAGCTCGGCGAGGATATTGGACTTTCCGCTTAGCTCGGAAATGAGGAACCTGCGTTCATTGCCGATAACGGCTGGGTCAATGTGCTCATACGTGCGTTTGTCCTTTCGCAGGGCATTTACGTGCAGACCTGCTTTATGAGCGAAGGCGCTTTCGCCGACATAGGGCATATTCATTACCGGGGTCAAATTGCTAATCTCAAAAACAAACCTGGAAACTTTGGTCAGCGTTTTGATTTTCTCTTTGCCAAGAACATCAAGACCCATCTTGAAAGCAAGATTAGGTATGACAGTACATAGATTGGCGTTGCCACAGCGTTCACCGAGGCCGTTGACCGTTCCCTGGACGTGTCGGGCACCGGCCCTTACGGCGGCGAGGGTATTAGCGGTGGCACAATCGCTGTCATTATGAGTGTGTATGCCGACCGTCAGCGAGCTGAACTTATCACAAACGGCTTTTGTGATTTCGTAAACATGGTCGGGCGTTGAGCCGCCATTCGTATCACACAAGGTGAGGACATCGGCACCAGAATCGGCAACGGCGGAAAGCACCTTCATTGCATATTCAGTGTTGCTCCTGCAGCCATCGAAGAAATGCTCAGCGTCGAAAATCACCTCGATGCCCTGCTTTTTTAAGTACTCGACTGACTCTGCGCAGATAGCTATGTTTTCATCAAGTGTGCAGCCGAGCACCTGTGTTACATGCATATCCCAGGTTTTGCCGACCAAAGTGGCGGCGGAGGTCTTGCATTCAAGGATGGAGTTGAGTGAGACGTCATCCGAAACGCTGCGATCGGCCCTTCGAGTGCTGCCGAAAGCCACGATTTTTGCGGTTTTCAATCCGAGTTTCGGGGCTTGCCTGAAGAACTGCATCTCCTTTGGATTGGAGGCAGCGAAACCTCCTTCGATATAATCGAGACCAAGCTCGTCAAGGCACCTGGTGATAGAGAATTTGTCTTCGAGCGAGAAGCTGACGCCTTCAGCCTGCATGCCGTCACGAAGTGTAGTGTCATAAAGTTTTATCTTTTCCATAGCCCATCTCTTATCAAATATGGTTTTATGCGTCAACCTGTTGGAGCGTTAATTCATTAAGCAGCTCGTTCTACCTGACGTTGGCCTGCCCCCATTCTACTTCGCTGCGGCAAAAAGTAAAGGAAAATGGGCAAGTATTACACCTGAAGGTCTGCGGATTACTTATGGGATTAAGCGAAAAAATATTTTATAAAATCATTGTATCTTTTCTTAAAATCGAGTAGACTATTGGGTTTATATCAATATCCATAGAAATGTGCCGTTATTGGCTTTGATTAAGATGCTGTTGACACAAATTCTTCAGTTGAACTGCGTAAAAGTACCTCTGGAAGGTAAAGACAAGGAATCTGTAATAACGGAATTAGTGGAGCTGCTTGACACTAACGGCTTGCTTCTGGATAAAACCGCTGTATTGGATACGGTTTTTACGCGTGAACGGACCCGAAGCACAGGTATCGGTTCCGGCATAGCGATTCCTCACGGCAAATGCAAAGCCGTCAAGGAGCTCGTGATGGCGCTGGGCTTGACGTTCGAACCAATTGACTTTGACAGTGTCGATGGAAAGCCTGTGAAAATTATCATCCTTTTGGTGTCTCCCGCCGACCAAACCGGCCCACACATTCAGGCCCTGGCCAGAATAAGCAGACTTCTTCTCGATGAACAATTCAGAAGTGCGGTAGAGTGCGCGACGTCATCAGAGCAGGTCTTCGAGCTTCTGAGCAAGAAAGAGAGTGAGTGAATCATGATTTCGAAAATGATACGTGATTCACGGCCTTTTTGTCATTGCACCTGTTTTGTAGATGTTGTTTCCCATAGTACAAGGCCAAGGTCATAGGGATTTGCGAGGTCGGAATTGTTAGGCAGGAGTCGTACAGTAAGCCCCTGACGGCCGGGTTTTCTGCAAGGAATCCGGGCGACAAACCAGTATTCACCATTCTGACCGTTCGTTTCTTTATGAGCCATTCTTACAGTTGAGCTTTCGGTAATATTACCCCTTGAATCGAGAGGTCCGTGATAAACCTCGACAGAAACATCATCCGGGCTGGTCTTGCCGAGCTTAACCAGGGCCTTGATTTTCAACTCTGAGCCGAGCTTAAGCTGATGTTGATTTAGATTCAGCTCTTCTGCACTTTGCCCATTATTGAGCTGAACCTGAACATCTTTGATGGCAAACTCAGGCCATGCCGTTTTCATATTTGACTTCCACATAGAAAGCGCCCTTGCCCTGGACATTGCTTCAGCAGTCAGATATCGCCATCTGGCCGCAGCCGGGTTGTAACACCTTCTTGTATACTCGGCGAGCATTCTGTGTGTGTTGAAAACGGGAGCTATCAACCTGATGGAATTTTTCATCTTGCGTATCCAGGTTCGCGGTATATTGTCTGCGGAACGTGTGTAAAACAATGGTACAACCTCCCCTTCGAGTATATTATAAATCGCCTGCGACTCCACAAGGTCCTGATACTCGGCATCGTTATAGCTCTCACCGGCACCGATAACCCAGCCTACATCCGGACTATACCCCTCACACCACCATCCATCCAAAGTGCTCATATTCAATCCGCCGTTAATGGCTGCTTTCATACCGCTTGTACTGCTGGCTTCCATCGGTCTTCGTGGAGAACTCAGCCAGACATCAACACCACAAACCATAGCTCTGGCAACATTAATGTCATAGTCTTCGAGAAACACTATCTGCCTTCTGAGATTGTACTGGTTGGCAAAATTGATAATCTGACGTATAATTTCCTTTCCCTCTGTATCCTTAGGGTGGGCTTTACCGGCAAAGATGATCTGAACAGGGTGCTCGGTGTCAGTGAGCAGCTTTAGAAGTCGGTTTGGGTCCTTCAATAACAGATTCGCCCTTTTGTAACTGGCGAACCTTCTTGCGAAACCGACAGTCAAAGCCTGCGGGTCGAGGATTTCCTCTGCCTGGTTGAGTTCATTATCGTAAGTACCCCGCCGGCGCATCTGATTTTTTAGTCTGTTGCGTGCAAACACAACTAACTGCTCTTTGCATCTTTGGTGTGCTCTCCAAAGCTGCTCATCGGGAATTTGCTCAGTATTTTTCCAGAGCGAGTTTTCATGGGTTTCGTCGGCCCAATTCGGCCCGAGATATGTTTCGTATAAAGAGCTCATTTCGTCTGAAGTCCAGGTTTTGATGTGTACGCCGTTTGTGATGTGCTTTATGGGCACTTCATCCACAGGAAGACCGGGCCAGAGACTGGAAAACAACTCACGAGAGATTCTGCCATGCAGTTTACTTACACCGTTTGTATAGCTGCTGAGATTTAGTCCCAACACCGCCATTTTAAATGGCTCGTGATCATCGTCAGGCAGTATTCTTCCGAGAGTTAAAAATCGCTTTCGATTTATACCGAGGGTAGGGAAGTAACCGCCGAAATATTTGTCCATCAGCTCAACAGAGAATTCATCCAGGCCGGCTTTTACACAGGTATGCATTGTAAAGATATTGGCTGAGCTTGTAGCTTCGGCGGCTTCGTCGAATGTCATATTCTTTTCATTTCTTAGTTGTCTGATACGTTCCAGTGTTGCAAAAGCAGCGTGTCCTTCATTCATATGGCAGACGGTAGGCGGGATATTCATAGCTGATAATGCCCTTAATCCACCGATGCCCAACATAATCTCCTGGCGTATTCGTACCTCCCTGTCGCCGCCATACAGACTGGCCGTAATCATACGGTCAACGGAGGAGTTTTCAGGTATTTTTGTATCCAGCAGAAACAGAGGTACTCTGCCGATTGAAACGCGCCAAATATGTGCCGAAACGGACCTTCCCGGATATTCGACGCTTATTTTCAATGGCCTTCCATTGTCTTTACGAACCAGCTCGAGTGGCATATTATAAAAATCATTCTCGACATATAACTCCTGCTGCCAGCCATCGATGTTCAAATTTTGCCGGAAATAACCTTTTTGATACAAAAGCCCAATTCCCACTATTGGGACGCCGAGGTCCGAAGCACTCTTTAAGTGGTCACCTGCCAGAATTCCAAGTCCGCCTGCATAAATAGGCAGACATTCGTGAATTCCGAACTCGGCACTGAAATATGCAATGAGCGGTTTGGAATGTTTAGCAGACACTTTCTCAAACCACGTCGTCCCGTTAAGGTATGAATTAAGCTTTTCAACAGCTTGTTTTAACTGGCACAGAAAGCCCTGATTTTCAGCCACGGCTTCCAGGCGTTCCTGAGACACGTTTCCGAGAAAACTAATAGGATTGTGACCACAAGCGGTCCATAAATTACTGTCAATGCGTTTGAATAGTTCTACGAAATCATGATTCCAGGACCAGAACATATTCCGGGCGATGGTCTCAAGGCCCTTCAAAGAATCCGGCAGTGCCGGCAAAACTGTGAAGTTACGCACTATCGGCATTTTGGTCGCTCCTCGATATAAGTCTTATGCCAGCAAGTTATAGAAAAATCATAGACTGAAGAAACAGATAGTTCATCAGCCCTTGATTCATCGACAAAAGGATTCGTGCTCTTAAATCCAAAAAAGAGCAAATATTATGCGGCTGATGTTTTGATGCATCGAGTGATTAGGGATTGGTAGTCCGATATTGTACGGGACTTTATTGTTGGATTAAACGACAAAAAAAGGCCTGCGTAAACAGGCCTTTTATTAAGTGCGAGGCTTTCCTCCACGGTGTGGTAAGAAAGCTTTTGAAGAAAAACCCATTATTTCCACGTGGGTAACCGTTGCTTGTGTCCGAAAGTCCTATCGGGTAGGCTTTTCCGACCCATCAAGACCTGGTTTCCCTGAGTTGGGTGTATCGGTTTTTTCAAATAATACTTCCTATACCAACACCGCAGGAGTTTGCCTGCAACGTAACATTACATTTGTACCATATTTTAGATTAAAAGTCAATAAGAATTCACCGATTGTCGAGTAAAAAAAGCTCACCAGCCTTTTTGTAAATGCCGTTTTTACTGTTATTTCAACGGCCAGCCGGTTGGGCAGTAGCAGAGCCACTGTTCAACAAAAACCCCCAAATCAAATTCGTTGACGATATTATGCTCATCCTCGTACAGGTCAGCAGGCAGCCCAGTTCCTGTTTCCAGCCAGTATTCGGCGAACCTCGCAAAGCTCTCGAAATCAACAAAGCATAATGGCCCGCCCGTCCAGAATCCGCCGAGCAGCTCGTAATCCCCCCCTGCTGAGTAGGCGGCGTCCGGCTGACCAATGGTGCCAGTTAGTACAAATGAACCACCGCTGCTTCTACCCCCGCCGCCGTCAATCGTACTCCAAGTGACACTATAATCAGGGTATCCTGTTGCAACTATCGAAAATAGAACAAATAATGAAATCCACCTGTTTCTCATTTTATTTTTCCTTTCTGTGCGATACTCATCTGAGCAACAATCACTTCCAGTTTTGCCAGCCTTGTTTCCAACGCTATATTTTGTTTGTGAAGCTGGTCAATATAAATATGTGCCTTCTCCAGCTCTTCAACAATACCTTTTCGGTGTGCTCCGACTTCAACGATTTCCCGGCCCTTCTCATCGGTCATCGCTTTTGGAATCGCCGGAAGGTGCTTGTTCTGCCACATAAAATCTGAATGTTTATCAATAGATTCCAGCTCAAATCCCGGCTCGAAGACATAATCAGCATGTAACACGCCGCCTCTCTGCCAGATTGGACCCTTGACGTTCAACGTGCCGTTTATCTCTACAAGATTACTGGCAAAGTCGCCGTAAATCAGGACACCAGCACTTGAACTTGAATTAGCGATGTAGAGCTTGTCGTTACCGGTTTCATAGTATCCTGCGTTATTACCGATAAAAACATTGCCTACGCCTGTCGTGTTGTAGAAGCCTGCCTGAAGTCCTAAGAATGTGTTGT
>CAYVIT010000156.1:5056-6696 GCA_964451425.1 uncultured Pirellulales bacterium | reverse complement strand
ATAAGTAAAATTGGTATTACCACCACTTTGGATTTTTTTCGAGGAATTCGATGACGGCTTGATACTTGGGTGCTTCGGCTGCCGGCTGGCCGTGGTACTCCATAATGCCCCAGCTTCCCCACTTGGAGAATCTGCCCGTCGAAGAGAAGATGGCCATCATAGTGCCGCCGGAGTCCTTCCAGCCGGCCAGGTATTCAAGGTAAAGCTGCTTCATCCGCGGATGCCGGTTGGCTGCGTGAAACAGTTGCTCCATCGCCTTGTTGTTCTCGGCGCCGCCGTGGCCGACAAGGTGCTGTCCGCCTTCATACGCGATTAGCTGAAGGCCCCGCTCCCTGGCAAGCTCGGCCTGTTTGGCGATGGTCTTATTGTTTTCTTCAATATATCCTTTGCAGGCATTGAGGACCTCATCCACACTCATTTTAACGGTTTTATCCTGGTTATTGGGATTGCCTAAAGCGTGTCCGAAGTAGGGGGCTATCCCCAGAACGTCAGCCTGTTTGTAAGCGGCTTCGAAATCCATCACCTGTTCGCTCGTCCAGGGGTTTGCGCTCTGGGCGGCCAGCACACGTACGAGTCGCTTTGTCCCGCCGAAAACCTTTTCCCAGAGCTTGAAAATTTGTACCGACCTTTTTGAGTAGTAGCGAAGCTGCGCCTGGTAGTCGTTGTCACTGAGTCCCAGCTCCTTGCCTTTGTCCTTACAGTATCGTGCCTGGGCGAACATACTGTTCCAGCATTCGTTGGAATATTCGATATAGACCTTGAGGTTGGGCTTGAGCTGCTGCTTTACCATCTTTGCAAATTCACGGATATAATCATCAGTAGCAAGGTGCGGCATACAGAACCACGGGTCTGCGTTTAGGGTGTTTGCCAGTTGAATCATATATTCCAATGCCACACCGCCGGAATCCCCCTGCGTCTGCATCGAAGGCGTGGGACGGTCGGGAAAGTTGGTCTGCCCGGAGTTGTTGGTGCGTTGAAAGTCCATAAAACGTATGACCTTGAATTTTTCCCATCGCTTCAGAAAGTCGGGATGGAATGGCTGTTTGCTGTACGTATATTCAAATCCCGGCAGAATGAACCGGATGTTTCTCACCGGGTCTTTGGGGTCGGTTTTGGTGATGCCTACGGTGAGCAGATTCTGTTCCGGCTTGACCTGAACCTTTATACAGCCCGGCTTTTGGTCGATGACCGAGGTTCCGTATGCAAACTTCAGCTCTCCCTGGCCGTCATAAAGGCACGTATAAATGCCGCCCGGATAGCGTCCGTTGATGCTGCTCAAGATAATGGAATCGGCAAACCGGCCGTTATCGGCCAGTGACCGTACCCAGCCGTTTTTGGTCAAATCGAGCGGCCCGCCCTGGCCATATCTTTTACCCGGTGCCTGGCTCTTCCACGTCTGAGAGTGTTTGAAAAGGTCGACAAAAACAATTTCTGTTGACCAGTAAGTAACGCCGCCGAGGTTGATACCGAAGGCCGACCCCTCGTTTGGCCAATCTTTTTTTTCGCCAGCCGCCGCGATTCCCACAGACAGTAATAATATAAGCAATACAAGCGGCAGCACAAGAAAGCCCTGCGTTCGCTTTCGCTGCCTGTCGAGAGCCTCAAGGTACGACATTTCTGTTTTCAATCGTGTCTTTTTA
>CAYVIT010000156.1:1680-4956 GCA_964451425.1 uncultured Pirellulales bacterium | reverse complement strand
ATAAGCCATCACAAACTCCTGAAAGAACCGTATTTTTCAATCAAAAACCCATCCCGAACATATTGAGATTAGGCCCACCTCTATAATTGACTCTGGAAAAATGATAAATGATTAGCCGTTGTTATTTGAGCCGCCGTAGATAAATCGCATCTGGCCAATATTTGGAATACACCTTAACGTAATAGTCCAGTATATGATTGCCGATAGTTGATTCTTCTGCCACATCTTTTTTAGCAGGAATGTTTTCAGGCTTCGAGGCCACGGGAGCTCGAATCCGCTGGGCCAGTAGACGAAGATAGCTTTACCGACAAGGTAGTCGTGCGGCACAATCCCCGGCCGATAGACCGATTTACCACTGATTCCAATACCTTTATTAGACCACCGTCGGCTGTCATGGCTTAGGGGACTGTTGTCACCGAGTACGAAATACTCGTTCGGCTCAAGCTTAAAGGGTTGACCCGTCGTCGCAAAGCAGGGTTCGCCGGTCTCCTGCGTCGTTGTCGTATAATAAGTATCACGGAAAATGGCTATGTGTGAAAGGGCCAGTTTACCTGACCCGAAAATCCTCACCTCCGGCTCAATATTGCCATTCACTGGTCCCGAAACATCCGGGTCTGTACCTAAATCGCAGGTCAGTTTTTCATCGCCGTATTCAAATATAAGTTGATGGTCAACGTTGACAAATCTCACAAGCACCGGTTCATTTAAGCGTGGCCGATCAATATTGCTTTTGTCCAGCTCCATCCATTCGGTTCCGTTATCGCTTTTGGCGATGCTCATTACGCCCTTTGCGTCCACCTGTGCTTTGTAGCGTCTTGCGTACTTACTCAGACCTATGCCGACAATTCCTTGTGATTCGCTTAAATTTGCGTAGAAACGCACCATTAAGTCGCTGCAGTAGGGTGGTTTTGTATATGTTCTGCTTGGATTATAGGCGCAGTTTTGCGAGCCGAAGTCGTTTCCTCGCTTTGTGTCATAATACATAGTATGTACATCGTCCGCATCGCTATCCAGGCCGAATACCGTCTTGCCGACTGCATTGAAATCCCAGTTTGAGCCGGCTGTATTTCGGAACGGCTGCCGCCATTGGTGACCGTTGAAATTTGGTATTTCAGGCCGAACCGGCTGGTAGTCGTTGTCGTAAACCGGCATCCACAGCTCCTGCTGGATTTTCGGAGGTTTTCGGGCTATTTGGCCGTTGATATAAACGTCACCGTCGATAATCTCCAGCGTTTCTCCCGGCCTGGCAATCAGGCGTTTGATAAAATTCTGCCCGGGATCGGCCGGATTCTTAAAGACAACTACATCCCAGCGTTTCGGCTGAAAAAACTGATAAATACATTTTAGCACCAGTATCCTGTCCCCGTTAGAAGGCACCATCCTTGTGCTGTTACCAAGGGAATATCCACAGTTTGGGCATCGAGGCGAGCCGTTTTCGATATTGACAGTGTAATTCGGGACCTGCTCACTGCCGAAATTATGTGCGTATTCGTAGCCGCACTGAGGGCAGCCAAGCTGAAAATGTGCACCCCTGAGGGTATCAGCCATACTGCCGGTAGGTATCCGGAATGCTTCCATTACGAAAGCACGGAAGACAAATGCCAGCATAAAGGCCGTTATCAGCCATTCGAAGGTATTTGCAATTTCAGCCGCCCTGTCTCTTCTTTTTTCAGCAGCCTCTTTATACTTTCTTTTTTCGGTCGTACCTGAAGACATAAAATCTTTAAGCTATCTCAGAAAATAATATCATTCACAATCCGGCCAAAAGTCTCTCTAATTTCCGTCCTCCGGACCACCGGCCCCGTTTATCCTGAGCAGGGACGATAATTGAGATAGTTCTTTTGAGGATTAAATCTTTTTCCTTTTCTTATATCCTTTTACTTTGTCTTTTTCTTTGATTATGCCCATAAGTCCTAATCAGGTCAATAAGCTATTTGTTATTGCGGCTATTTCACAGAGGGTCGAAAGCCGTTAAGTTCTGCCGAAAACCGCAAAAGCCGTGCTTACTGCACCCAGGAGACAATCTTTTAGATATGGTTTTTCAGCTTCATCTGTTCGGCATAGCCACGGGCTTAAACAAGGGTCAATTTTGCGTAACTTACTGCCTACAAAGGGTTTATGCGGCACTCTTTCCAGAAGACCTTGTTTACAAATGTTTAATCTTTCAATAATTTGTTCCTGAGTTTGCCTGATTTGCAGCCGCTGTTATAGTTGATATTGTGTAGATAGCTTTGCATGTTGTCCCTGCGCTTCGGGCGGAGTTAAATTTTTTTTAGAAGTGGGAATTTTTTTCTTTGAAAATCACTTGCAGCATCGAAGTCTCGGCTGTATAGTAACTTGCAGTTATTTATAGGTTTTATTTTGTAGGTTGGTTTTGTGACGAATTTAGAGAATCATGTCCCGCAAACTATGGTAGAATCAGTCTCTGAGAGTAGCAGCTTATCGTATTGTGGTTTTGCAGAGGTGTGTGGTGGGCAGTTGGACAATCCAGCAGGGCAATATGTTAGAGGGTTCCGGACAGCGCTTTCCTAATGTAAGCAGAATTCCGATTCCAATCCTTACCTTCTTAAAATGAGGTGGCTTATGGCAACAGTTACGAAGAAAGAACTTATCGACCGGATTGCAGAACGAACGCAGGCAAAAAGAGTAATAGTCAAGAGTATAGTTCAGACGTTTCTTGAAGAAGTGACCGCGGAATTATGCAAGAATAATCGTTTGGAGTTCCGCGATTTCGGTGTCTTCGAGACCAGGACAAGAGTTGCACGAATCGCGCAGAATCCCAAAACACTTGAGCGTGTTGATGTCCCTGCCAAGAGAACCGTTAAGTTTAAGATGGGACGACTAATGAGAGAAAATCTTAGTGCAGTACCCGCTACAGAAACGGCTGAGACAAAGTAATTTCTTTTGCAAAAACCCGCGCAGTCCGCGATCCGCTTTCAGCCGACAGGCTTTAAACTGTGAACTCGCTGCTTTGATAGATTGTGGGCTGTGCAGACAATAATATGTTTTGAAAGAGATGTTCAAAAGGAGCGTTTTATGTCAGAGGGAACAGTTAAGTGGTTTAATCCACGTAAGGGCTATGGATTTATCGCTGCCGAAGACGGCAAGGATATTTTCGTTCATTACGGAGACATTGCAGGCGAAGGATATAAAACTCTTGTTGAAGGTGACAGCGTCAGTTTCGACATCGTTGAGGGTGAAAAGGGGCTAAGGGCTGAGAATGTAGTCCATGAATCTGCCTCAGAAGGTGAATCTGCCTCAGAAGGTGAATCTGCC
>CAYVIT010000156.1:0-1580 GCA_964451425.1 uncultured Pirellulales bacterium | reverse complement strand
TGAATCTGCCTCAGAAGGTGAATCTGCCTCAGAAGGTGAATCTGCCCCAGAAGGTGAAGAGGATACGTAAGCCTGAAGTATTTGGGGCTTGAGGACAGGTGAGTTAACTCTTATTTTCCTCATTCCCTGACCGCTTAATATAATATGTAAAGACGCGGAAACGGCAGGAGCGGTGTCTGGAGTGTGTCTCGGCTGACGCGTCGCGATGTGAGATATGATATATGGTGTTTGAGGAGTATCATTCTGGTTTGAATTGTAATGTCCTTGTTCTGAACAAGCATTATATGGCAATCCGCATTATCGGCGCGAGACGCGCATTTTCTTTGCTGTTTCGCGACCTTGCGGAGGTCGTTTCACTTGAGGAGGGCAGATATTCGAACTATGATTTCGAGAGCTGGTGCGAAGTAAGCCAGTTCAGGCGTCACTTCGAGAGCGACGGCCACGATTGGGTATCCACTGTCAATTTTTATATTGCTGTGCCGAGGATTATTCGCCTGTTGTTTTATGACCGTCTGCCGCGCAGTGAGGTAAAATTTAATCGTCGAAACCTCTTCGCGCGAGATAAAAACAAATGCCAGTATTGTGGTAAACGCCAGCCTACCAGCGAATTGTCACTCGACCATGTTATACCGAGGAGTATGGGCGGAAAATCTGTTTGGGAAAATATTGTTTGTGCCTGCACCAAATGCAATGTGAAAAAAGCCGGCCGAACACCCCGACAGGCTTCGATGACACTTTTTCAAAAGCCGGTAAAGCCGAAGCACAATCCGCTTGTTCATATTTACTTAGGCCATCAGCGTTATCGCAGTTGGAAGCAGTTCCTCGACCACGCCTATTGGTCCGTCGAGCTCAAATAGAATTTCCCGCGCGTGGATAAACTATGTCCAGCCCGCAATTTTACTGTGAGTTGTTTACTCTCTCATTTTAACGGCCAGCCGGTCGGGCAGTAGCAGAGCCATTCATCAACAAACAATCCTAAGTCGACCAGGTCGACATCGCCGTCCGGCTCGAAGTCGGCCCCATCACAAAAGTTATTGCCTTCGTCGCAAGACTCATCCCCCCAGTATTCGGCTAATCTGGCAAAGCTTTCGAAATCTACAAAGCATAGAGGACCGCCCGGCCAGAATCCGCCTAACATTTCATAGCCGCTGCCTTCCGAGTATGCCGCGTCCGGCTGGCCAATTGTTCCCGTTAAGACATATTGCCCACCGCTGCTTTGACCACCGCCGCCATCGATGGTGTACCAGCTAATGCTGTAAGCACCATATCCAACTGCCGTTAAAGAGAACAAAACGAATATTAACAATAATTTATTTCTCATTTCATTGCTCCTGTTGAGATAACGAATTGAGATTACGATTTGTTTGCAGTATTTGAGTCATTTGCTGAATTTGTTTGTTTTGTGTTTCTATTATTTGCTGCTGTGCTTCGACCTTTTTTACCAAATCTTTAACGACTTCATTAAGGCACGACACGGTAGCCGATAAATCGCGGTTACCATCTTCGCTACGGATGAAATTGCTCAGTTTTGAATGGTCAAGTTGCTTTTCCTTGTTGTTTTCTTCATATTGACCATCTAG
>CAYVIT010000155.1:0-6698 GCA_964451425.1 uncultured Pirellulales bacterium | reverse complement strand
CCTCGCGTTAATCTGGTTTTCATTCTTCAGCCTCCCGTCATACAAATATTGTTGAATATTAAATTTTGCTTTCTCCAGTAGAAAGCCTCTGTCCAATGACGTGTTCATTTCCCTGGGGAAAATGTGAAGTTTGAACAGGTGCCATCATCTCTTCACTTTACCAAAGCTACGATAATATATCGTATGATTCTACCGGATTATTCAATTAAAATCAAGAAAATTATCGAACCTTTGAGTTTTTTTCTATATCACAAAGCTATGTTGATATCGGTGGGGGAGTTTGTTTTGCCTTGTGGTTTGTAAACTCTCTTTGGGTCGTATACCTTTTCTGAGATAAGCTCTAATTCTTTGTCAGTGCCCTTCTTTAAAGCGCGGTAGAAGCAGGATTGGTAGCCGACGTGACATTGGCCGGCCTCTACTGTTACTTTGAGGATAATACAGTCCTGGTCGCAGTCCACAAGTATCTGCTCTACTTTTTGGATGTGTCCGCTTTCTTCGCCTTTCTTCCATAATTTCTGTCTGGACCTGCTGAAGTATGTAGCGCAGCCGGTTTGAATAGTGGCATCCAGTGCCTCGCGATTCATATAGGCAACCATCAGGACTTGGCCTGTCCTGGCATCCTGGGCGATAGCGGGTACCAAGCCGTTCTCGTCGAATTGCGGCGTAAATTTCAGGTCTTCTTCAATAGGTTTTGCTGCCATTATCGTTCACCATTTACTCAAAAGTCCCTTATGTTTGAAGTGCCTAAAGTTACGAATTATTTTTCACTTTAGCTCACTTCAGACACTTTAGTTCACTTTAGCTCACTTTTCAATTGCCAATTACCAGTTTATTCGTTATTATCCGAAAAAACAAGTTTTTATCAAAGGCAAACTACTTTAATGCCCGAAGCTCAGGTTAAGAACAGTAAACGCATATTCGTATTTCTGCGTATTGCCGTCGTATTTTGTGGCATAGCGGTGGGTGTGTTTTGGATCAGCCGGGATGTGGGGTGGGACAATTTAGCAAAGGCGTTTCGCAGCATAAACCTGGGAGTTTTTGCGGTTGCCCTTGGTGTTTTTATTATAGGCCAGATACTAATAGGATTGCGCTGGTGGCTCCTATTGAGGTCTCAGTCTATCTTTATAAGTTTTTGGGCTGCTGTCAGACTGTATCTTTTGGGATGGTTTTACAATAATTTTATGCCCGGTTCTGTGGGTGGCGATTTGCTGCGTGCCTGGTATGTAACAAAGCACACCGACAAGAAGTTCGAAGCGGTCCTCAGCGTATTTGTTGACAGGGTAATCGGGCTGGCAAGCACATTGGTAATCGCTGTTTTTTTCTATTTGTTATTTTTACGAGATAAGGGCCTTGAATTGACCAGTGGCAGCAGCGGTCTTTTCAAGGCTATGGCCGAATACAAATCCATCTTTTTCTGGGCGATTATCCTTTTTGGGGTGATTTTGTGTGTACTCTTATTACACAAAAGGACCCGCCCGGTACTGATAAAAGCCTGCTCATATATCCGCCAAGCAGGCTTGAGAATGATTCTTAGGTCCAAAAATGCCGTTGTTATTTACTGTAAAAAGCCACTCACAATCCTGCTCGCTTTTGGATTGACGGTCTTTTTGCAAATGCTGACAATCACTGCCTTCTGGCTCCTGGGCAGGAATATGGGAATTCAGGCCGATATCAAATATTATTACGTATTCTTTACGCTCACCTGGGTGTTGGGGGCTGTGCCTGTCAGCATCGCTGGGGCAGTAGTAGTTGAGGGAATGCTTGCTTACCTGTTTATTACGTTTGCCGGGGTGGCCAAGGAGGCCGCCTCCGCGCTGGCGCTCTGTCAGCGGGCTGTGTGGATGCTTGCCTCTTTGCCGGGGGTAGTGATACACTTGATTGGGGCACATTTGCCGCAGACACACGAACGTGGTCACGAATCACCGGAAGACTTTTTTGTTGACTCTAAGAAGACCATAGATTAAACTGCGTTTGTCGGGCTGAATGTTGTTGTATGACAAGCTGCGACCGGATAAAGTTGGCAACCTGGTTATAATAATGGCCTGTATTTGAAGGCAATACCTATGGCGGGACGTTTTAAGAGCTATTTTCTGCGTGGAGTGGCGGTACTATTGCCAGCCGTTCTCACAATCTGGATATTGGTCAAAGCCTATGGCTTTATCCAGGAAAATATCAGTGTCCATATAAATCGTGGTCTGGTTCGCTTGACAATGCTGGTTAAGGGGCTCGATTGGAATGACCAAAGTAATGAAGCCATCAGGCAGGTCTGGAGCAAGTTCTGGGTTAATGGATGGGGCTCTATAGCTGGCTTTCTGATAGCTCTGGTTGCCGTTTGCATAGTGGGCGCATTATTGGCCAGCGTCGTTGGAAGAGCGGTATGGAGAATCGTCGAAAGTTTCATTATGAGTACACCGGTTCTAAGGCGTGTGTATCCTTATGTAAAACAGATTACCGATTTTGTGCTGACTCAAGAGGAAAAGAAAAAGATGTTCTCAAGAGTGGTTGCGGTTGAGTATCCCAGAAAGGGTATATGGTCGATTGGGTTTGTTACGGGCTCTGGAATCGGCAAAGTCGTGGATAATGTCAAAAGAGAATTTTTTACTGTTCTTATACCGACTTCGCCAACGCCGTTTACCGGCTTTGTCATTATGGTGCCGAGAAAACAAACGATAGAGCTGGACATGACGATAGAAGAGGCGCTTAGATTCGCTGTCAGCGCCGGAGTAATTGCCCCGGATAGTGATCGAACCGCCGCCTTGCCAAAGGCTGAAGTTGAAAATAAAGGATATTAAGAATGGATTGTTATCAATTTAGTTAAGGAGAACGATTTTGCTTTTTACGATAACGGGGAAACATATCGACATAACGGAAGCTATAAGAAAACACGCAGAGGAAAAGACGTCTAAGCTTCCCAAATACTACAACAGCATCAACCATGTTGAGGTAATTATCGACGGCAACCAGGACGGACATATCAGCGTGGAGATCATTGCACGGGCCGAACACGGCAAGGTTTTCGTCGTTACTGAAACAGGTGAAGATGCGTACCAGTGTATTGACTTGGCTACACACAAGCTCGAACGACAGCTCAGAAGAAAAAAGGGCAGAGAACGGGACAACAAACACACTGGTGGTGTAGAACAGAACATAAAAACATAAGAGCACAGGCCCACAAAACATTTATAGCTTGTGAACTTACAATTGTTGTTTCGTTTTTGTATTTTGTCGTTTTGAACGACTAAAGAAATTTTGGGCGGATAAGATGGGATTTGCAGATTTTGTTTGTTTTGAAGCCATAGTTCCAGAACTAAAAGCCGAGGACCGTGACGGTGTCATAGCCGAGCTTGTTACGGCACTTGATAAAGCCGGTCGGCTTGGAAAGGGGAACTGTGAGAATATTATCAAAAAGATGATTAAAAGAGAGGATGAAGCAAGTACGGGAATGGGTAAAGGCATTGCCGTCCCTCATGTCAAACACAACGCAGTTAAAGATGTTGTTGCTGCCATAGGTTGCAGCAGTGCCGGCATTGATTTCTCCGCTCTCGACAAACAGCTGGTGTATTTGGTCGTACTTTTAGTCAGCCCGGTAGATGACCCTGACAAACATTTAAAAACGATGGAGCATGTTTTCAAGCACTTGCAGCAGGAGAAGTTCCGAAAGTTCCTCAGACAGTCCCAAACCGTTGAACAGATTAAAGTGCTTCTGCTGGAGGTCGACGAAAATCATCAGTTTTATTAATATAAATATAGACGTGAGGTTGTACCAGAGGGCCGGAATATGCAGACAGGGCAGGATTCGCCGGAAAAGGTGATTTGTCAAGTCGACGTCCAAATAAGGAACGCCGATGGACTGCATATGCGCCCCGCCATGCAGTTTGTAGATGTTGCAAGTCAGTTTGACAGCGATATCAGCGTCAGCAATGATGAGAATACTGTTGATGGAAAGAGTATTATGCAAATGAGCATGCTGGCCGCTACTTACGGCACCAAACTAACAATTAAAGCTGAAGGCGCAGATGCCAAAGAAGCGACCCATGCTTTGCAGCAGCTTGTGGAAGAAAAGCATTTCGATGAGCCGACACCAAAAAAGGAAAAACCAAAAAATTAAGCCCAGGAATGTATTGCGGTTGGCACAAATATGAAATATGAAATTCGAAACCTGTCCCGAGCAGGTTCAAGGTTTCGTGTTCCGAATTTTAATTAATACGAGAATTGTACCGTGGAAATAAAAAAAGGAATAGCAGTCTCGCCGGGTATTTCTATTGCCAAGCTGCTCATTATCGACTCCGAGGACTACAGAATTCCTCGCAGGCAAGTTTTGCCTTCCCAGCGAATGACCGAGATTCAACGCATAAGGAACGCTTTTAAGGTTGCCGCTGACCAGTTAACCGAACTTGAAGCGGCCCAGAGTGGTACCGAAGGCGGAAAGATAAAAGATATTTTTGCCGTACACTTGCGTTTTCTCCATGACAGAAGCCTGAGAAAGCGAATAACCGATATGGTCTATTCTGAATCCGTAACGGCAGAGTACGCAGTTTCAGTTACACTAAGAAAGATTGCCTCACATTTTACAAAGATAAAAGACCTCTACATCAGCGAACGGGCGGCGGATATTTATGATATCGAAAGACGTTTACTAAAAGAGCTTCTTGGCGGAAAGCGTGAAGATATTGAAAATCTGACGGAGGAGGTTGCTGTTGTTGCCCGCGAATTGAGTCCAACTCAGACCGCCGGTTTTAACAGAAAATTTGTGAAGGGCATTGCCACCGATGCCGGTGGAAGGACAAGTCATACCGCTATTGTTGCACGCTCTTTAGGTATCCCCGCGGTTGTGGCGCTCGAAGACCTTACCGAATGTGTCAGCGGAGGTGATACCGTCATTATAGATGGAAATCGTGGCATCGTGATTGTAAATCCGGACAAAGCGACAATTCAGCAGTATGAAGAGTATTCCGAGGAATTTACTCTCCTTGAGCATAGACTTGATGCGATACGAACAAAGCCTGCCTTAACACGGGACGGCACAAAGATTACACTGCTGGGAAATATCGAGTTTCCGGACGAGGCTGAGATAGTTTTACAAAAGGGAGGAGAGGGCATAGGATTATACCGTACCGAGTTCTTGTATCTCAACCGTGAGAGCGAGCCTACGGAACAGGAACATTACGAGGCTTATGCCGAGACGGTCGGTGTTTTCAAGCATCGGCCAGTTACTTTCAGGACTATGGACCTTGGCGCGGATAAGTATACTCAGAGCAAGCGGTTTGCGCCTGAGCCGAACCCGTTTTTGGGCCTGAGGTCTATCAGATTTTGCCTCCAGAACCTTACTATGTTCAAAAGACAACTGCACGCAATTTTACGTGCGTCGGTTCTCGGCGATGTAAGGGTTATGTTTCCCTTGATAAGCAATCTGCAGGAAATGAAGCAGGCCAGGATGATTTTACGCGATGTTATGGAGGACCTTGATGAAGAGTCGATAAAGTACAATAAGAATGTTCAGGTAGGCATAATGGTGGAAACGCCCTCAGCGGCCTTGATGGCTTCTACACTGGCGAGGGACGCCGATTTTCTAAGTATCGGCACAAACGACCTTATTCAGTATACCCTCGCTGTGGACAGGGGAAATGAATTGGTCTCTACTTTGTACTCTGCTGCGGACCCGGCAGTCTTGCGTCTTATCAGGACGGTTATTCAGGATGCACATAAGGAGCAGATAGATGTTAGCGTTTGCGGCGAGATGGCTTCTGAGCCCGAGTATATTATGCTGCTGCTGGGTCTTGGCATCAGGACGATGTCCCTGGCACCCCCGATGATACCTGAGATAAAGCAGATTATTCGCTCTGTTACGATAGAGGATTGTAACAGCCTGGCCAGAACAATACTTGGTTTGAACTCTCAGCAGCAGATTTCAAATTATCTTCGTGATGCCGCAAGAAAGATTCTACCCGAGGCCTTCTGATGACCCTGCATTACCTCAACTGCACACCAATAAAAAGAATGAAAGCGTAATTCTCAAGGCAGCCTTAGCTTGGTGCAACTTAGAAAAAACCACTTATGGCGGGGGTGACATCATAGTAGTAAAGCTCCAGACCGAACCAGTGGTAGTGGCCGAGGCGTTAACCTCATCGATACGCCGGTAGTACTTCGTGTCATTAGCCATCGTGCCTGTTTCAAATGTTGTATCAGTCTGGTTGCATACGAACGGCGGCGGACTGCTGGTGCCAAAGTATACATCGTGCGATGTGGCACCACACCCGGCCGTCCAGCTCAGGTCGGTGCTTGTACTGACACTTCCTTCACCATCGAATGGATTCGGATTGCTCGCCAGACAGGGAAGTCCCCAATCGTTTGCTAAAATGGTGACATCAGTAAAATTGACAATCCCATCTCTGCTCAGGTCTTCGGCCGGTAAGAGTTTTTCATAAAGCCATTTTTCTGTGAGCAGCTTCACATCCCTGTAACTTATGCCTCCATCAATATTCAAGTCTGCAATATTGCCTACATCCGACAATGACATGCCTGCCTGCGGAGTACCGCCATAAGCTCTTAATTCTTCTGAATAAGCCGCTTCCAATTCTTTCAAGATTTTGGTATCCATAATATGTGCCCTCCATGGCAAAATAGTAGTTTTTAATATTTTCCCTATTTTGCCTATCGGGAGGGCTTTTTTCTACCTACAAATATGACATGCACCCAAT
>CAYVIT010000154.1:0-6739 GCA_964451425.1 uncultured Pirellulales bacterium | reverse complement strand
CTAGTCTATAGTGGTACAATAAACGGGGTAAGGTCAAAACGGCTAATTTGGAAACAATAATTTTACACTAAAAACCAAGTGTAAGTAACATGACAGAACACGACATAATAATAACAAAAATCTTTAGAAGCAATGAGAACTTCATTAACCAAAGGTCTGTAAGGATTGCTGAAGCAATTGCGTTTAAGAGTGGCACAATTGAAAATCCCATGAAAACTGTAATTTCTGTTCTTCCGAACGGAAAAGAAGCATACTTTTTAAAACCTGGCAAAGAAACTCTAAGAGCCACACCCAACATACACGATATGTTTCCTAATGTGGGAAGCAACAACCAAAGCGAAACAGACGACTATACTTTTGAAATTATGTGGGAGTACCTGATTAAAATTTCCATTATTAATCAAATTACTTTTAAAAAAGTACTTGTACTGCTTTATCGCCTTTGCTTTCTGCTTGACCATCAAGAAGTAGAAACAGGGAAACTCAGATATTCTCCATCTAAAGGTTTATCAGATTACATAGACAAAATTGACTTTTCATTAAAAGATGGATTTAAGGATAAATTTAAGACAGAAGAAATCGGTTTGTGGGAATACTTGCACTTCATAGATTTACTTGGTTGGAACGAAGATTTGAAATATCATATTGTCGAGGGAAAACCTGATTTCAAAAAACATGATAAAAAAGTTGGCAGAGTAAATACAATACTCAGCGTGATAAATGTTCCTTCAATAATTAATGGTTTTTTGAGAACAAACTATTATAATAAGATTGATGTGAAATTACTTTTATCAACTTTTGTCGAACCAAGAGAACCCAAGAATTTTTGGGATATTTCAAATGAGCAATTAGTAAAATACGCCAGACCTTATCTAATTTCAGCATAATTATGCCAAATATTTTTGTCCAAAATATTTTAGATAAAATAAAGACTGATTTTGGTTCACTTAAAAAAATTGGTGACGGAAATTCTTTATATGAAATTTCAAGCAATGGTGCTTTAATTTATTTTCGTTATTCTAAACTTACATCAAAGGGAAAAGGACTAAGCGGTTTTTATGGTTTAAGAAAAGAAGATATAAAAATATTGGAAGGTAAAAATTCCTATATCTGTTTTGTATGGGATAGAGAAGATGCGCCAGTTTTAATTCCATTTAAAAATTACGAGTATGATTTTAGCTTATTTCCTCCGGCAAGCGATGGTCAATATAAAGCACACATTTTGTTGAATCCATCAAAAACCGAATTTTATTTAGCGAATGTTGGCAAGTTCAATGTTGATGGTAATTTCGGATTATCTCAGTTATATGATATTGGAAAACAAAAATTAACTGTTCCAGATTTATCACATACACAAGTTCAATCATTAATTGGTGCTATTGGAATTAAAAAAGGTTACGACCTTTGGTATCCAGAAAATGACAAATTAAAAATTGATAATAAGATTGTTGATTATTCAAAAGTTAGAAAAAAACTTCCTGTTTATAATTATGAAATTGATAATATCATTTCGGAAATTGATGTAATTTGGATGCAAGAATCTAGACCTGCTTCTTTTTTTGAAGTTGAACATTCAACTCCGATTTATTCAGGATTGTTAAGATTTAACGATGTGTTTTTGACAATCGCAGGTGCTGATAATTTTAATATAGTTGCGACAAATGAAAAAGAAGCAAAATTCGGCAGGGAAATAAATCGTCCGACCTTCAAACAAAATAATCTTATTGAAAAAGTAACATTTTTAGATTACGATAACATTTATCATTGGTATTTTAATCTTTATGGGAAAACATATTGAGCCCAATCAGAAGACAATCATTTTTACAAGGACATTGTAGCACAACTGTATCTCAACCCGACAGACAGAAGAATTCGAAGCAATTTAGCCAACGGTTCAAAGGGAAGAATGCCATACGATTGGATATACTCTAATTTGGTGAAAAATGTTAGTTGCGAAAAAACTTTTCATGCTTGCCAGATACCACAAGCTCTTTCGGAATTACTGGTCAAGTCTTGTACCAAACCTAAAGATATTGTGCTGGTTCTGTTCGGCGGAAGCGGTGCCGAGGTTGAAGTCTGTAAAAACCTTGGTCGACAGTTCATATCTGCGGAGATAGACCCCAAGTATCATAAGGTTATAATGGATCGTTTAAAAAATGGAAGCGTGCCTAAGAAACATCGCCTTTTAACCTATATGAAGGAAAAACAAACGGCAAATAATCCTCAAAAGACGCTGTTCTCCCGCTGAAATAAAACAGCGATGATTCAGCACAACTGCACTACTACCGAACGCTGGCAAGCCAAAGCCAAACGAGAAAAGTTTTATTTGATAATGCACGAGCATTTATTTGTATTTCGTAAGGCGGGGGAGGGGGAGGATGTTTCCCGGCTAAAATACAGCAGGGGAATTGACGATTGAGCCCAGTTAGAAAGTGAACAAGGCTTATACACCTTACTTCTAACGGGCCAAGGATGCGAAGAGAAATCCTAAATCCTAATTACTAAATCCTAAACAAATTCAAATTTTCGAAATACAAATGTTCAAAAAGACCCCACGTGAAACGTGGGGCTAAATATTGATTGAGATTGCCGCGTCGCTTCGCTCCTCGCAATGACATCGAATGAGATTGCTTCGTTGCGCTCGCAATGACAATTTTTGGTTTTTTGGCTTTACTTGGCGGTTGTAATCTGCGTTAATCTTTGGCCTATGGAAGAAATAACAATAAAAAAGCCACCTGTCGGGCTCGCAGTTTTGATGCTCGTGGGGCCAGCATTTATCTGGGCGGCGGAGTATATCGGGTCAGGAGAGGTCATCTTAGCTACACGCACCGGGGCGATATTAGGCAACACAATTCTTTGGGCCGTAGTGATAGGGATATTCCTGAAGTTCTGGATTGGTATGTGCGGGGGTCGCTATACGGTGTGCACGGGCGAGGGAATGATCGATATGATTGACCGTGTGCCGGGGCCTTCGCACTGGGGGGTCTGGATTGTATTGGTGGCCCAGTTCGCAGCCGCGACCATCTCCATCGGGTCGCTGGCGACGGCGGCGGGAGTGTTCGTGAACAGTATTATCCCCATCGGGGCGACACTGGCGGGATGGTTTGTTACGTTCTTTGCGCTGGCGATAGTGTGGTCAGGTGCATTTAACGTTTTGAAGATAGTAATGAGTATCTTTGTGCTCATTATCGTTTTGGGAGTTTTATATGTTGCAGCCCATGTTTTCCCCGGCTTTACGGAATTTATGCGAAGCCTGATTCCCAATATTCCCGCAGTGGCGCCTTGGGCGGCTGCTGCGGAGGGGGGCAGTGAGAATCCGTGGAAGGAGATACTGCCTTTGTTGGGATGGGGGGCAGGAGGATTCGCCAGCCAGGTGTGGTATACGTACTGGGTGCTCGGAGCGGGGTACGGGGCGGCGGCAGGCAGGGGGTATGGCCGGCCTGCGGATGTGTCGATGCTCGGAAAAATGGGACGCGAGAGTGCGGAGAAAATCAAGGGGTGGTGCCGGGTGCTTTATGTCGATGCAAGCCTGGCTATGGTGATAGGGATTGTTGTTACGAGCGCGTTTTTAATCGCTGGTGCGGGTATATTGGGACCGGCTCAAATAGCTCCTAAGGGCGCACAGGTGGCGTTCGAGCTTTCAAAACTTTTCTCGTCACGATGGGGTTCTGTTGGCGGTTTCCTTTTTTTGTTAGCGGGGGCTGCTGCAATGATTTCCACGCAGGTGGGACAGTTGGCCGGCTGGCCGAGACTGCTGGCGGACTCGTGCAGGATTTGTATACCGGGCTTTAATAAGAAGTTCACGTGGAAGAGACAGTTCAGGTTTTTCCTGCTCTTCTTTTTGTGCGCGAATATGGTGATTGTTTTTCTATTCAGGGAGAGACCTGTGTTTCTGGTGCAGTTCTCGGCGCTGCTGGATGGGCTTTTGCTGACTCCGCTTCAGGCCATCTGGGTTGCGATAGGTCTGTTTATCGTGATGCCGAGAATCCTTTCCAAGGAGGCGGCGGATGTGCTTAGGCCGAGCCGGATATTCGCCGTCGGATTGATAATCGCCTTTTTAGTGTTCGGCTATTTCTGCGTCGTCCAGATGCCCTCGGTGCTGTTCGGGAAATAGCAGGCCTGCCTTCAGATTTCTCTGATAATATCGGCGACACAATCGAGGATGTGGTCCGGCTGATAGGGGTACTGAACGAGGTCGTCTTTTCCTGTGATACCAGTAAGGACCAGGACGGTCTCAATCTCCGACTCGATGCCGGCGATAATGTCGGTGTCCATTCTGTCTCCGATGATGAGGGTCTCTTCCCTGCGGCATTTAATCTTTTTAATGGCGTGTCGCATAATAAGGGGATTGGGTTTGCCGATGAAGTATGCCTTTCTATCCGTGGCCAGCTCAATGGGTGATATTAAGGCCCTGCATGCGGGCACGATGCCGGCTTCCGAGGGTCCGGTGACATCGGGATTTGTGCCGATGAGTTTTGCTCCCCTGAGCACGAAGCGAATGGCGTGCTCAATTTGTTCGTAGTTATACGTGCGGGTTTCACCGACAACGACGTAGTCCGGGTTTACGTGGTCGATGGAGAAGCCTTTATCATGGAGGGCACTGATAAGGCCGGACTCTCCGATGACATATACGCGAGCACCCGGATGCTGGCCTGTCAGGAAGCTTGCGGTCGCCAGGGCGGATGTCATAAAATGGTCCTCGCCGATTTCTATTCCCATATCGGAAAAGCGTTGTCGAAGCTGCCTGGGGGACCTTGCGCTGCTATTTGTTAAAAACAGGAATTTTTTCTTTTCCGCTTTCAGCCAGTCAACGAAATCGCGGGCGCCCTCGATGAGTTTGTTTCCGTGGTAGAGGACGCCGTCCATGTCGCAGATGTAGGCTTTTTTATCCGTTAATTTTTTCATAAGTCAGGATCCCTTTGTATGATATTAAGAATTCTTACATAAGCCAGCCAAAGAGGGTCAGAGGTGAGGTTTTTGTTATTTTTACATTTGCAAATTGGCCGGCCAAGGACTTTGGGCCGTTGAAGACGACTATGTAGTCTGTTGCTGTTCGGCCGATAAGCTGTGGATTTCCATCACTTTGTGCGGAATCCAAATGCGGCTTTTTGCTTAGGCCTTCTACGAGGACTTTCACCTCTTTGCCTAAAAACCCGGCGCTTAACTCGTCGCTTATTTTTTCCTGGACGGCGAGCAGCTCGGTATTTCGGCTCTTCTTTACATCAAGAGGGACATCATCAGCTAACCTTTTATCTGCGGTTGTATCCGGTCGGGGTGAGTATTTGAAGATGAAACAATTCTTGTATCGCGCTTTTTTGACAAGGTCAACAGTGGCCTCGAAGTCGTCTTGGGTTTCGCCGGGGAAGCCTACGATAAAATCGCCTGCAATTGCAATGCCCTGTACGATGTCTCTGGCTTTGGTTAGAAGTCGCAGATAATCTTCGGCAGTGTAATGGCGATTCATCGCACGGAGGATTTTATCCGAGCCGCTCTGCGCGGGTAAGTGCAGGTAATTACAGACCTTCGGTAAATCAGCCATTGCGTGTAAGATTTCTTCGAAGAACTCCTCAGAAGGGTAGCTTGTGACGAACCTTATCCACTCAAGGGCTTCGATGCCGGATGCCATGCGGAGCAAATCAGCCAGGCAATACGTTTTTTCGCCGCTTGTATACTTATACGCATTGACTCTCTGGCCGAGCAGTGTGACCTGTCTGACTCCCGTATCGGCGAGTTTTCTGATTTGGTCGAGGATAGCATTGGGCCGGCGAGAGACTTCGGGGCCGCGTACATAGGGGACGATGCAATAGGTGCAAAAATTATCACAGCCTCGCATTACACGAACATAGGCCTGGGCGGGTATTTGTCTATCCTCTACGTCATAAGCAGATTCGAAATCTTCGAGCGCACGGCTTTCGTTTTGCGTGGTCTTTCGGCGGATTTTTTCCGTTATCGCGATGGTTTGTTTCTTTTGATTCAGTGTTTGCGTTATGAGTTTAGTTATTTGTGGTATTTGTGCGGGCCCGCAGACGATATCGACGGCTTCGTGTTCGAGCAGTTTGTTGCCAAGGCGCTGGGCCATACAGCCGATGACGCCAACGACCATATCGGGCCGACTTTCTTTAATGTGTTTTAGATGGCCGAGATGCGAGATGACGCGCTGTTCGGCGTGCTCGCGGACCGAGCAGGTGTTTATCAAAACGACATCGGCCTCTTTTGCGCTGTCTGCAAGAGCAAATCCCGCCTGCTTAAGCGCAGAAATTACCAGCGTTGTATCCAGCTTGTTCATCTGACACCCGTAGGATTTAACAGATAATTTCAAATTGGAAATTTCAGATTTCATATTGCTAATTCTTTAACTTGTGACCTGCGAATCGACTGGTCTTCAAATATTTGATAAACCCATTTATCTGTTTTGATGTATTAGAGGCAGACTTGATTAGAGTCTCCGGACCACTATTGTCTAAGTAACCAAGGTCTTTTGCAATATACAGTTGTGAGCGCAGCTCGCCACAAGAACCTTTGGCTATGTATAGAAATTGAATGAATTCCCTTTTTGAACCTCTCTCGAAACCTTCTGCGACGTTACTTGATATTGAAACAACAGCTCTTTGAATTTGATTCTTTAATCCGTAATCCTCCTTTAATTTTCCCTTAGATGTAGTCCTGTAGACGAGCACTGCTAACTCCCTGGCATTTTGCCAAACCGGTAGGTCTTCAAAAGATTTATAAGTCGCCATAG
>CAYVIT010000153.1:4001-6780 GCA_964451425.1 uncultured Pirellulales bacterium | reverse complement strand
TTTTGCTGCAAATCTCCATAAAAAGGCCTTCTGGCACGTTTGGGGAAGTCAAATATATTTAGGATTGCATAAATTATTCCCAAATTTTTCTTGACTTTGTTGTTGTATATGCTAATATTAGTAATTATGGCTAAGAAATTACTTTCATCATCGTGCCCCTCTTGTGGGTTGTCGATGCAGACGACCGCGATGTCCTGCGCAGCCTGTGGAGTCAAAATTGAGGGCAATTTCAGCGAGACCTTTTTCGGCAAACTACCGCCGGAAGACCAGAAATTCCTCGAGCAATATCTTTTAGCAGGCTTTAGCATCAAAACCTTAGAGCAGAGAAGCTCACTTGGATACGCAGCCATTCGCTCCAGATTGGACAGGTTGATAGCAAACTACGAAGCACTGAAGAAAATGGATGCTCAGAAAAAAGCCGTTCTGGAGCAATTGAGAACAGAAGAAATTAGCGTCGCTGAAGCAAAAGAAAAACTTGAAAAACTTTCGGGAGATTAAAAAATGGAAGATGTATCAAACATATCGTCGGAAGAGGAATTGTTGCAGCTTCGCAACGAAGGCAAGATAAGTGAAAATGAATACGAGGAACTTCGTGAGACACTGCAAAAGACGACCAAAGTAGATATTGGAGAAGGTGGCAAGGATAATATTAAGCCGGCTCGAACTTCCGGTCTTGCGATTGCATCTCTGGTTCTTTCACTTGTGATACCAATCGGCTGCATACCTGCTATAGTCTGTGGGCACATAGCTCTGCGGAAAATTGAAAAGGACGCGATGATACAGGGACGTGGTTTGGCTTTGGCCGGTTTAATTATTGGATATGTTGTTCTCGGCCTTTTTATATTTACATTTGGGCTTACTTTATCTTGGGATACACCGGTGACAATTGAAGCAACCGAGCTGAGATCATTTCCTCTCGACAGTACAGAAGGGATAATATATCAGGAGGGAGTTACAATCGACAAGCAAATCTCAAGCGACGGCAACGGTTCTCTGCGAATTGAAACAATAGAGACAACAACTGTCCGCTTATTTGAAACCGGCGACATAGATATAGAGGACGCCCGTTTAATTTATCAGGCCCGTGTCCGAACAGAAAATGTAGAAGGTCAAGTCTATTTGGAGATGTGGTGTCATATTGCCGGAGTCGGGGACGCTTTCTCAAGAGGATTGGCAACGCCTCTAACTGGTACCACAGAGTGGACAACAGAAGAAATCCCCTTCTTTTTAAAGAAGGGCGAAAATCCCGACAACGTAAAACTCAATCTTGTAATAAATGGCAAGGGTACGGTTTGGATTGATGATATTCGGCTGCTGAAAGGACCGCTTAAATATTAAGGATGAAAGCTTAAGTAATGTTACGTACCTCTTTCGTTGTTCCAGAGCAGAACCTGCAGGCGTTGGCAAAATGCAAAGCCGGTTTTCTTACACAATTCAGCGACCATTGGGGATTTGGCTAACAGTTCATCTCTCGTAGCTGCCTGAGGCATCAGCATTACCTTTGCCAAATCGACATTTCCAATTTCTTCTATTGTCTGCTGTATTTCCGGCAAATCGGCTTCTGAATCGACGACGAATTTTAGCTGGTATTCATAATTATCAATCAATTCGCGCAGGACGGCTAAATCCAGTCTTGAGTCTTCATGAGCCGCAGCCAGTTTTGGATCGGAGGGAGTGGAGTTGCTCAACTTCGGGCTGATACTCATCAAATCACAGGACATATCAGGTATGAAGGCAATGCCTGCGGTTTCAATAGTTATATGTTTGCCTGATGCCTTTAGCTCCTTTACTAATTGTGTCAGTTCTGAGTTTATCATTGGCTCACCGCCGGTTATCACTGCGTATTTTGACGGCCATTTTTGAACAGCCTGTACTATCTGATTAATACCATACTGCCGCCCTGCCGTCTTCTCCAAGGCGTATTTCGTGTCACACCATCGGCAGCGCAGGGGGCAGCCGGCAAGACGAATAAAAACACTGGGGGCCCCTGCCAGAAATCCTTCACCTTGCAAAGAATAAAAGATTTCTGTTATTCTCATTGTTCCTACTTCATTATTCGTCATTCGATATTCGATATTCAATTGGGTCTTTGAGGCCTGCTTCGTCGAAACCCTTTAGTCTTAATCGGCAGGAATCGCATCGGCCGCAGCTTCCGCCCTGCTCATCCGGGTCGTAGCAACTGTGTGTAAGGGAATAATCGACGCCGAGGCTTGTGCCTGTAAGAATAATCTGGGCCTTTGTCATATCAATAATCGGGGTATTAATACGGTATTGGCCCCTGCCTTGGACTGCTGCCGCAGTGGCGAGGTTGGCGGTCTTCTCAAAAGCCGCTATAAATTCGGCCCGGCAGTCGGGATAGCCGCTGTAGTCGGTTGTATTGACGCCGATGAAGATATCAAAAGCACCCAGCACCTCCGCCCAGGCAAGGGCGTAACTTAAAAATATTGTATTACGGGCGGGCACATAAGTTGGTGGGATTTGACCTGATTTACCTAACTCTGTTCTATCCTTCGGCACGTCGATATTTGGGTCGGTAAGGGCTGAGCCCCCAAAAGCAGCCAAATCAATATCGATTATGCGATGCTCGGCCACCGCTAAAGATTGAGCTACTTTCTTTGCGGACTCGATTTCTCGATGATGTCTTTGGCCATACTCGAAGGTCAAGGCATAGCACTTGAAACCTTCGCTTCGGGCAATCGCCAGGGTTGTAGCTGAATCGATGCCGCCACTTAATAGGATAACCGCCTTTTTTCCTGCCACTATTTACTTCCCATCAAAG
>CAYVIT010000153.1:0-3901 GCA_964451425.1 uncultured Pirellulales bacterium | reverse complement strand
ATTCAGCCTTCTTACATCGCTGCGCACTTAGATATTATATGTTTTGCCGGATTACTCAGAGAGTATTTCGATGCCGTTAATCTCGGGATTCTGTATGTTGCTTACGAAGCCTATGACCAGCTCTCCATTGGTAATGGTCAGGGTTTTGATTGTTTTAACCACAGGCTTTTGGAATCCGCCGGCTTCTTTATAAGGGTCGAAATTCTCAAGAACTGTCTTTTCGTTGATTGTGATTGAGAAAACTCTCTGGCCATCGCCGGTTACCCCATCGTATGTCTCGGCAAAATGCAGTCGGACGGTGTATTTGCCGTTTGGCAGTTTGAATTTGTACGCGGACATACTGTAGCGTTCGGTCTCATAAATCTTCGATGCGTCGGTACCTGTAATACCCAGGTCGCCCCGGTCGATAGTCATGCCGTCAACAAAACCCCACGCTTTGCCTTCTTCCATAACCTGGTCGGGCAGCCACACGCTGCCGGCCTTGTCGGTGTAGGGCTCGGTGGCTGCACAATTTACGCGCAGAACGAATTTCGGAGCCTCAGTTTTACTTAATGTTGCACAGCCTGAAAATGCTAACACGGCCACCGCGGCAACACAACTTACGATAACTATTTTTCTCGCCATTGTGCCTGTCCCTTTCAAAAAATGACAAATTTACGATTATATGTTCGAGCGTATACGTTTTAGACCAATCGCACGAAATTTCAACAGCCAACATACCGAAAGCGGTTGTCTAATACAACGTTTTTTATAAAAATTGATAAAAAACCGATGCTTTGCCGATGCAATTGGGAGAAGCCTGTTTATTCTCTAAATTGTTGGTTAACGCTTGTCTTAAATCTGCTTTTCAGTTATATTAGTAATGTAAGATTTATATGAGGGACAGATAATGAGTGAACAGGTAAAACTGGAATTATTCGATAATCCTCATCCTGAGCGGGACTATTGCATTACTATCAGGTGTCCCGAATTTACCAGTCTTTGTCCCCGGACAGGCCAGCCGGATTTCGGCGAGATTATCATCGAATATTGTCCCGATAAATTATGTATTGAACTAAAGAGCCTGAAGTTTTATATGCAAAGCTACCGCAATAAGGGCATTTTTTACGAAGCCCTGACAAATGATATATTGGACGATTTATCCAGTGCCTGCAAACCACGCTGGATGAAGATTACCTCTCGATTCAGACCTCGTGGGGGGATTACTGCCGATATCGTTGCGGAATATAAACCGAATAAATAGGCGAAGTGTCCAAAAAGGGTAACGAAATGTCGATAATATTTCATTGCGAGTATTGTGGCAAAAAAATGAAAGCTCCCGACAGCTCCGGCGGCAAAAGGGAAAAATGCCCGGCATGTCATAACAAAGTGTACGTTCCCGCTCCGGATGACGGTGAAGAACTGAAACTTGAACCCTTAGACAGTGAATACGAGGACAAGCAAAGACAGCTTATGAATGAAACATACAATCTCACACAGGAAATACTGCTTGAGCGTGAAGTCCCGGATGCTCCGCCCGGGGCAGCCGGGCCGGTACCGCAGATAAGCGAAAAGGAGCTGACCAAGAACATAATTCTGTACCTGAAACAAATGGCTGACGGCCATCTGGATGAAGCCATAAAAACTGCCGACAGGATAGCACCCTACAGAAGCCAGGCGGTTGATATTCTCGACACAATAGCAGTTAGTGAAATGCCTGAGCCGGAGCTGGCGGATGTCCCTCTACAGGTACTTTCGGGTCTGATAAGGAATCTGCGCGCTCGAATAAGTTGAAGCAGGAAAAGATTTTTTCTAAAGTCGGCTCAAAGGTCCGGATAAATACCCTCACTTTTCAACTCAAAGATGATTTTTTTCGGTCTATGAAATTTTGTAGCTCGGAGAAATCCCTCTGATTTGGCTCGAATGTAGCTGTTTCTTATATTTTATTTAGAAAGACACAGACAACCTGTTTTACCCTCGTATACAACTTGGATGGAACTTGGTATGGCCAATGATACTACTGTAGTGCATGTTACCCATGAGGCCGTTGGGAAAATTGGCGGCATAGGCGCTGTCCTGCAGGGACTCTTTACCTGCAGCTCATATCTTGACGCCGTTGAACGCTCAATCATCATAGGCCCGTTGTTTACCACCGAAGGTTCCGTATCGGATCGGCTTGGCGAGGATGGTGAAGTACTTTATTCATCTGTTGACGGGCTTGTAAACACGGGATACGCTCAGGCGTTTCGTAAGATAGAAAATTTCTACAAAACAGCTCTCGTCTACGGCAGGCGAACATTTGTTGACGAGCAGACAGGCATAAAAAGCTCACCCGAAATACTGCTCATTGATGTAAAGTATCTCGATAAAGCAGTGGTTAACGAATTCAAAAAACGCCTGTTCGAGGAATTTGGTGTCCGCAGCCATTTATACGAACATTTGTGGGAGTATGAGCAGTATATCAGATTGGCGCCGGTAGCGATTGCTGTCCTAAAGGCAATCGGCGCAGCTAAAGAGTCGACTACCATTATTGCTCACGAGTTTATGGGAATCCCCACGGCGCTGGCGGCTATTATCGAGCCTTCCTGTGATTTTAAGACAGCTTTTTATGCTCACGAAGTGGCCACAATGCGGCGCATTGTGGAAGAACGTCCCGGCCACGATACGATGTTCTATAATATCATAAACAGCGCTCACGATGACAGAGTTTACGTCGACGAAGTGTTTGGCAACCAGAGCTCCTATTTCAAACACGCTCTCGTAGAAGTGTCGAAGTACTGCAATCGTATATATGCCGTAGGTGATTATGTTGTCCGCGAACTCAGGTTCCTGGCACCGGAATTCGAGACTGCAGGTATTGACATTGTCTATAACGGCATACCGGCATATCAAATCAGCACTGCCGACAAGCTCACATCGAAAGCAAAGCTGCAGCAATATTGTGAAAACCTGCTGGGCTACAGGCCGGATTTCATCTTCACGCACGTTACAAGGTTGGTACGAAGCAAAGGACTGTGGCGAGATTTGCGTGTGCTCAAATACCTCGAAAACGAATTCAGAGAAAAGAGCAAAACCGCAGTGTTCTTTTTGTTGTCCACCGAGGTAAGCCGGCGGCTTAGCCGTGATATTTACAATATGGAATCGGAGTATAACTGGCCCGTTGCCCACCGCGAGGGCTGGCCCGATTTATCGGGTGGCGAGGCGGGTTTCTATACGGCTATTCAGAAATTCAACGCACAAAGCCGTAATATAAAAGTCATTTTTATCAACCAGTTCGGCTTTGAGCAAAGACATTGTGGCGGAAGGATGCCGGAAGATATGGAGTTTATGGACATCCGCAAAGGAACTGATGTGGAATTCGGCCAAAGTATTTATGAGCCGTTCGGCATTTCCCAGCTCGAACCGCTAACTTTCGGCGGGATATGCGTGATAAGCAATGTTTGCGGATGCGCAGGATTTCTATACGACACAACCGATATGAGAGATGTAAAGAATGTTATTGTTGCCAACTATACAAACCTGGGTAACCGACAGTATTCTGATATCGAAGACCTGCTGCAGATAGGCCGGACCGTGCGGGACCAGATAGAGGCAGATGTCAGTGAAAAGGTGGCAAAGGAAGTTATCGCACGCCTGCCGCAAAATGAATCCGAAATTGAGAATATGATTCAAACCGGCTTCCAGCTTGCCAAGAATATGAGCTGGGATGTGGCTGCGAAAAACTATCTGCTGGTCAGTATGCAAAAGGGCCTGGGCAGGCAACACAGCCAAACCATCTATACACAAACATAACCATACAGCAAGCCAACCATCTCCCTCATTTTTGACTTCACCTAAGACATGCAAACTGAGGCTATTTTCCTCACAGAGAGTGAACCTGGTTTGAAATAGGTTCGACCCGTTCGGCTTCGCTCCCTTCGAC
>CAYVIT010000152.1:0-6813 GCA_964451425.1 uncultured Pirellulales bacterium | reverse complement strand
CCTGCGATAGCGGCACCAATCAATGTTGCGTTTTCCACGTTTGTAATCTCGCAGAATACTCCTTTTTCGTTTATGAGGTAGTCTTTCAAATAATACTCAACTCGCTGTTTGAGCGACTTTAAATGATAAAAAGTTGTACCTTCTGCGACGATACAGACCGGCCGACATGGATTTTGCCCTTTGCCGCTTTTGATGGCGACGGAGGACAAGTTGATGGCTGTCAGCTTGGCGGCTCGCTCTATTAACCTGTCAATCAGGTAGTATGCTGTTGCGAGGTCTTCTTCGCTTGCTGTTTTTAAGGCCGATGATAGAGGCCCACCCTTGCCTTGCGGGTAAGACATAAAGTCATCGACATCTTTTGTGCTTAATTCTTTGATTTCCTTCAGGTTTTCTGCGGAATCTTTGGACAAGAGACCATTTTCGGCTGCCGCACGAACGGCCCATAAACAAAGCGGGCCGAGATATGCGCCCGAAATCATCTTTTCAAAGGTGTACATTCCGGGACTGTTTGAAGATTGGTCGAAGTCTTTATCTATTTTCCCCTGTGGTGCTTTGCCGAATCCGCCTGATTCGACATTTACTATCTGGCTTTTAGCAGGGTCCAGGTCTTTGGTTTTGGTTATGTTCTTATTTTGCTCGATGTAGCTGCAATTTGTTCCCGTACCCAGGATAAAGCCGATGTAGGTGTCAAAAGACATACCTTTAACGTCAGCCCTGCCTGCTAACAGAGTGGCTACCGTATCATTAAGCAGAATGATATTTTTTTTGTCGGAATTTCCTGAACTGCTGATGGCAGCATTTAGGTTTTCACCAATCATATTGCCGGCGACTTCATCGGCCTTGATTTCTTTGGAGAAATACAAGACCTTGCCGTCTTTATTGGGAAAAATTTCAATCGGGTATGAAAAGCAAAAGCCAATGTTCTCACTTTTATCGACAACTTCATCTAAATACCCGACCATAGTGTTGAAGAATTCGTTTTTGCTGACCTGCTGTTTGACTCCGGGCATAGAGAAGAGCTTGAAATTTTCTATTTTAGAGTTACCATCCTGGTCGAAGCTGACAGTGGCCACACGAAAGTTTGTCCCACCGGCGTCCATAACGATGACAGGCTTGTTTAGTGGAATCTCCCGCTCGGTTTCGATGTAGGTTGGCAGCATAGCCAGAGAGCTTGTCTCTGCGGTTAGGCCTTTTTTCATTTCCTGTAGGAAAATCTGACACATCTTTTCCATGTCGATGTCAGCAGGATTCATTTCGTTTTTATCTAAAAAATCGGTCACTTTGGCCTTCACGTCTTCCACAGGTTGCTCTCCTTTGTATTTTGAAGTTTTTCGAGAATTCAATCCGGATATCCGTCAGGATGCTCGTTATGCCAATGCCATGCAGTGGCAATTATTTTTTCCAGCTCAGGGAATTCTGTTTTCCATCCGAGTTCGGTTCTGGCCTTTGTGGCATCGGAAGTTAATATTGGCGGGTCACCCGGCCGACGGTCTATTTTTAGAACCTTGAAATCTTTACCGCTGACCTTCTTGACAGTTTCAATAACCTGTCTGACAGAATAGCCCTGACCATTGCCTAAGTTGTAGATAAGTTTGCTGTTCCGGTCCAGCTTTTCCAACGCCAGCAGATGTGCCCTGCACAAATCCTCGATATGGATATAGTCGCGAATGCAGGTGCCGTCCGGCGTGGGATAATCGGTCCCGTAAATTTGGACTTCGCTGTTTTTGCCCATTGCTGCTTTTATGATGAGTGGAATCAGATGCGATTCGGGCCTGTGGTCTTCACCAAGAGTGCCGTTTGCGCCCGCACCGCTGGCATTGAAGTATCGCAGCGTGGCATATCGCAGTTTTCCCGCCTGGCTTTGATGGTGACACATCCTTTCTGCGGCCAGTTTGGTTTCCCCATAGGGATTGATGGGCTGTTTCGGTGAATCTTCGGTGATGGGCACCTTTTCCGGTATGCCGTATACGGCCGCTGTGCTGCTGAATACGAATTTATCGACACCGCAACTTTCCATCGCTAAGAGCAAATTCTGCGTATTTGAAACATTATTGTGATAAAATTTAAGGGGAAACCGAACTGATTCACCGGCTTCGATGAAGGCGGCAAAGTGCATGACTGCTTCGATTTTGTATTTATTAAGCGTTTTGATAAGCAGTTCATAATCGGCTAAATCACCCTCGACAAACTCAGCCGAGCCGACCGCTGACCTGTGACCTGTGCTGAGATTGTCAAAGACGACAGGTTCGAAACCGGCGGCAGCTAACATTGCCGTCATATTACTGCCGATATAACCTGCTCCGCCGCAAACCAGTACTTTCATATCTCGTCACTCAATATTTGATTCCCGATTCTCGATATCGAGCGACGAGCGTCGAGAATCGAGTATCGAAGAAATCCGTTTCAAAATCTCCGTTGTCAGCTGACTGTCCCTGCCCACATCTACCCATGCCATATCCTTTTTTTGTTCGGGGTGCAGCGCAAGCACCTGCATCGATTGATCGCTTGGAGTAAACATCTCGTATGCACGTCCGCTGCTCGCCACCTCATGCTCCGGCAGAGACAACCTTTGGACCTTCACGTCGCAGCTCATACACAATTGCCCGCCTTGTTGGCTTATGCCTAATTCGGCGGTTCTACGAATGCTGTGCAGATTTGCTTCGGTGGAGTTGAAGGAACCGACATTATCGCTGCGCCAGAATTCGAAGGATTGTGCCGCCGGCAGCGGCCTGGTTCGGATAATCCCCTGCTCGGCATCGGACTTGTCGATAGTAAAGTGCATTCGGGCAAGGACATCTTCGGCTGTATGCATTGCCTGGGCTTTGTTCATATCCGAAAGGCAAATTTGCTCGATAACTTCGTGATGCTGAGTCTGGGCACAGCCTGTCAAAAAGCAAAAAGCCGAAAAGGCCATAAATAATAGTGATTTGGGTTCATTCATTTTACGTCCATTCAATTTTTGGTTTCTGTAATTCGGCTGATTATATATGCGGTGCGCTCTTGACTCAAGAGGCAATTGCTTTTTCTACATTAAGTGGGCGAAAAAATGCTACAGCCGCGGCCAACTGGACTGTGATTTACTGGCTACGGTGGTGGTGGCTGCGGTTGGAACCACCACGTGGGCCTGCTGGGTCTGTCGGGTGAATCAAGAAGCTGGCGCCAGGCCTCATCAGTAAGTCTATCGCTCATTGAGTGTTTGAATTCGTAGTATGACAGCACGGGCCCTGCCGCCAAAAAGATCGAGCCGTTGACGGAGCCTGTTGCCGGCGATGTGGGTGGTGTAGGCGGAGGCGGTGAGGAATTGTTGGGGATGTAACAGGCCACTATGAGCAGCTCGACATACCCTACGGCTTCCTCGACGACCAGTTTTTCGTAACTGTACGTATGGACATCCGCCACGAGCGTTGTCTTGACACCTGTTTCTTCAACACCGATGACAGCCCCTTCAAGGGTCTTTCCGAATCCCATGATGTATCTGTAGTCTTCCTCCGACAGTATTTGATTTGTCAATTCTTTATTGGCGATTTCAATCAATCGGGCGAGTATCTCCTCGAAGTTTAATAGGCGTTCTGTTGCCTGAACCGACAGCGCATCAAGGTTAGTCAAACCTTTTCTGGTCATCCGGGTCAGCGCCAGCAGGCGCCCATAGAACTCGGGCACAGGCTCGACATAGCCGGTCACAGTGGGAGGAATGCTGGTGGGCGGGGGAGTGTAGCTCTGTTTCGCGTAGAGGATGGTATCGTGCCGAAGCTGCGTCCACGACGCCAGGGCAGCGTTTAGCTCCTTCTTATCCCAGGTTTCTGTTCGCATAAAGTTCGGGTATCCGATGGGAAATTCATCTATCAGTGCGCGGAGTGCATACAGCCAGCTCCAATAGAGATTGCGGTTCCAATCGGAAACGTCGAACGCATCGAACCGGACCTTGAGTTCGTTGAATCTCGGCCAATAATCGACGTAGTACGTGTCGCCCTGGTCAACTAAGATTGTCCTGGCACGTGTCGAGCCCAGGATGGCCATAACGTCCAGCCCGCGTGGGTAACAGCGTTGTGGGCCTATCGGCGTTGTTCCGTATGAGAACGGTATGGGATTACCATCGCCGGTGTAGTCCAGCACTTCAGGAGTTACAAGGTGCTGGAACATGTACGAATCCGGAATGAACCGCTGGCCCATAAATCTCATACCCTTGGTTTTGTCAAGCACTTCGTCGAGAGACTCAGGCGTAATGGGCAGTAGCACCCATATATTGCCGGTGCCGCCATAGATTTGAGGCGACCGAAGCAAGGCCAGTTCGACCTTCAGGGCAAAGAAGTTGTTGGGGTCATCCATGTCTGTGGGTACAAAGTCGCTGCCGAAGACCTTGTTCACTGCCCAGAGATACTCATAAGGCGTAAGGTCGTCCGCTAATCCCACGTAGAAAGAGGTAATGGTATATATACGGTCCCAAATCTGGCGACCGGTGCGCGGATCCACCTGGACTGTGTCAAGGGACGTCGCCAGGAGTACCGCCTGCATAGTCTGAATCTTCGCATTGTGCACGTTGATAAGTGCTTTTCCCATCGGCCCCCAGTTCTCATCGCCTTTCAGCAGGAACGCCATCCTTCCATACCACATTAACGTCTTGAAATAGCGCTTTAGCCGGTCGCTTCGTGTATAATGGCCCCTCGGCACATACTGTGAGTAATCTTCGAGATAAATGAAGATATCACTGGAGGCAAATCCCTCGTGGGCATCGATTTTGGCCAGTTCGCTGGCGACCATATCAGCTACGAATGCGGGAATCTCGGTATTTGGGTCGCTCAGTTTTTGTGCCACGGCAAGATAAGCCACGTTGCGACGTGCCGCTTCCTGTAGGTCGTCTGAGTATTGTTCGTACTGGTTCAGCGCCTTATCCAGCAGCGCCGCTGTCAGGTCATTGATATCGGCAATGAGCTCACGTTCCTCAATGTCCTTCAACGTTTCATCAAACTGGACGTGATAAAGGTGCAGCAGCGTATCCGCTGTGACAAAGAGCGGCACATCCATCTTGCGAAGCTGCTCGTACGGTCCCACGATGTCGTTAAGGTCGCGAAAAGCGTATTCAATGATGGCGAAACCGTTCTGTTCAAGCAGTGGTGCGACGGCCCCCATGCTGAACTTAGAATCCATATAAGCGTAGTTCTCGACATCGTTCAGATTGAGTGGGAGCGTGTAACCCGGCGCATTCGGCTCGATGGGATTGTCGTAAGGGTCGTAGAACTCGCCTAAGGATGATTTGCCAAACTCTCCCTCCAGCCAATTGCGTGATAGTATGGCGAGGTCGCGCATGTCGATAAAACTATCGGCAGGGACGCTAATGTCGCAGGCCGGGTTCCAGTTGTCATCGTGCGGTTTGCTTGCCCAGGCGGCGGCCAGAACGGCGAAATCGCGCTCGTCTACGTCGCCGTCTGTATTGAAATCGCATCGCGGGCACGGACAAATGGTATTGTGGTGAATGCAGCCGTCACCTTGCATACAATACGAGGAGCAGTGAGGCTCCAGTTGTCCGCGCACTTGAACCCGGTTGCCGACCTTAAAGTCGCCAAGGTTATCGAGTTCATACAGACCACCGCCGTCAGCTAAAAACAGGACGCACTCAGCACCCTGAACCAGAACTCCACAACGCTCGAAATTTATGGGGACCAGCGAAACGATGAGGTCGTGTACGATTGGACTAAAATAGGACTTAACTGTCAATACCAGATGTGAGCCGACCACTCTGTATTCGTGTGGTGTCTCGTCCAGCCAGACACCGGCTACGGTATAGTGGTCAGGAAGCAGAAAGTCAAATTTGGCTGTGGTCGTTTTGTCATAGCTTGGAAAGTACTTACCCGTTCCCAACGCGTAGAAGAAGATGAAATCGTTCGGTCTTTCGATAAGGTCGTGTTCATAATCAACGCGGAAAACCGCACCATTTGGATGGAACGGGCCCTGCCATTCAATCATCGGTATGTTTGGCATCTCCGGCAGAATGGTAGGATACTCTTCACTGCTCCACGTCCACGGCAGTTCATTGCTGTCCTCCCGGACACGTATGTTATTTGCATCGAGGGGTACGGGAAACAGCATAGAATTAACGTCTTTGGGGATATATACGAACGTGAAGTCACCGGTGAAGACTGCATGAAGGCTGTTGCCGTCTGGCTGAATCTGAACATACATCTCTTCCAAAGGCATATTTGCCGGCGGCGGGATAGGAATCGGGTTAGCTGATATGTTGACTGTTGTTGCCAAAATGGCAGCAAAGATAACAACTAAGCTTTTCGGTTTCATTTTTGCACCTCTTCAAATAATGTATGACAATTATATTATTATAGCACAGGCTGCACATATACTTTCAAATTCCACGCAATAAATTTCGTTACAAAACTGTTACTGAGCTGATTTCCTAATAATACTCTAAATTACATCTGTTCCCCGAAATATGGTTTCAACTATAAATTGGCCATTGATTGTCAGCTCGACTTGGCAAAAAACAGGAATACAAAAGTGATGATTAACTTTTTCATTTCAATAACCTCCGACTGTTTTCGCGAATCTCACGGATTTGAAGTCTGTGTGCAGAAATGACCCGTTCAAATTCGCAAAACCTGTTAGTGTTGACAAGATTCATGCAATCTATCCTTTTTATAAGCCTAAGGCTACTATCAGCCGAAGACTGCGGACAGGCTACAACTTTTCTTTTCAGGCAGGTTCAGATTATGAAACGAGAATAGCTAAAATATGATGACAACTTAAATTATTATAACAGACTTTTTACCACCTGCCTGCTATTAATGAGTCCACTCTAAAAACCCG
>CAYVIT010000151.1:0-6883 GCA_964451425.1 uncultured Pirellulales bacterium | reverse complement strand
ATACGTTTCAAATCAAAGTTTGCCATTGTCTTTTCCATAGGCAGCTTAGAGGCTTATAATACTCCCCAAAAACTGGGCACATGATTAAGGTGGATTTGTCGCCTGAGACGATAACGTATTCAGCTCAGGCATAAGCGCAAGTCAATCCCTCACTTATGGCATACTTAACAAGCCCGGCCACGCTTTGTACGCCTAATTTCTTCATAAGTTGGCTGCGGTGCCATTCAATAGTTTTACAACTAACATACAATTCTTTTGCGATTGCTTTAGTTGACTTGCCCTCTGCGATTGATTGGAGTACTTCGCGTTGCCTGGGTGTTAATACAGAGTAGGTAGAATCATCACATTCTTCCGGCCGATGTATGTATCCTTCAATGACTGTTCTACTTACCTGCGGGCTGAGGTAAGTGTGGTTTGAAACAACATTCCGTATAGCGCAGACAAGCTCCTGGAATGCACATTGCTTCAGTACATAACCCGATGCTCCAGCTTTAAGCATTTCGTGCACAGAACGCCTGTCTGAGCGTTCTGATAAGGCTATTACCTTGACGCCGGGCAGTTCGTGAATTATCTGGCGGGTGGCCTCAATACCATTTAGATTGGGCATTGCGATATCTATTACAACGACATTAGGTTGTAATTCTCGGGCAAGTTGTACTGCTTTTCGACCATCTTCCGCGTAGCCAACAACTTCCATACCAAGTTCATTGCTTAGCAGAGAACCGATGGATTCATGCACAATCTTATGATCATCTGCAATCAGTATTTTTGTCCCCACGATACTAATCCTTCTTTACTTCATCGAACTGAGTTATTTTTGGCACTGTCGTGACCCTTGCATCGGTTTTTCGGTTCATAGCAACTTTACTGCTTATTCCACTATCGACCACACAGCGAATAACTGAACTTGGGAAATCCTATATATGTATCGCTTAAATCCTTGCTTGTTAGTTGTGAAAATTTGTGGGAACCCCCCAGGCAAATCCTTGGATTGGGGGAAAACCTTATGGCCAAGTCCCCTTGCAGCATATTACCAGTTTTTGATTACGTGAATCATCAACGCGATTATTAATCGTCCCAGTTTGGGTGACGATGTATCCACATTAGGAGACTATGCATAAAGAATGTGCTTTAACCTGCTTAAATCGTGACACTAGGTTTTCCGAAGGACAAAACCAAGGATGCCTTTGGTAATTGCTGTTCCTAAAAAGCCGACATATTTAGAACGTACATTTACTATCTAACAATAATTGGAGCGGAACAGTTGTTGGTACGCTGGTGGCAGCCTTGTGTCGCAGTTTTGGAACGTACAGGAGGTCTTCTTGAGCTTAGAGACGAAAGACAATTTGCTTGACGGCGCTTCTGCGATGGAGCGTACAAACATCGCACAAAGAATGTCCGTTCAAGGTAAAGCCGCTTCAGAAGAAAAAACGGAAAAGGAAACCAAGAGGATACTTATTATTGAGGACACAGAAGATATTGTCATGTTGGTTAAAATGTATCTTGAGAGTCATTGTTATGAAGTCTTAACTGCCTACGACGGCCAGGAGGGACTCGAAAAGGCAAAAACCGAAAAACCGGATTTAATCATACTGGACTTGATGCTGCCCAAAATAAATGGTTATAAGGTTTGCGGATTGCTTAAGAATGATGCCAGATACACGAAGATACCTGTAATATTGTTTACGGCAAAAGCGCAGGAAAAAGATAAAAAGCTCGGTGAAGAAGTCGGTGCTGATGCGTATATAACCAAGCCGTTTGAACCGGAAATCTTACTTGCGAAGATTAAAGAACTCCTAAAGGAGTAGCGTGCACGATGGCAATAGCACAGAAAAAATTGCTTGGTGAAAGCCTGGTGGAAAAAGGCCTTATTACTGCCGAACAACTCATACAGGCGGAATTAGAGGCCAGAGCAGATGTAAAGCCTCTGCGGAAAATTCTTACTAAAAAAGGCTTAATCAGTGAGGAGGATTTAACTGCGTTCTTAAGTCAAGAATTCGACCTGCCACTTGTCGATTTAACCAATTATCTTATTGATCCGGAAATCACTGATTTGATACCGGAGGCCCTTGCCAGAAAACATCTTCTTATTCCCATCTTAAGAATCGGCAACGACTTGACCGTAGCCATGGTCGACCCTTCAGATGTCTTTGCACTGGATGAGCTGCATATGAAGACCGGTTTTAGTATTGAACCGGCGCTGGCCGCAGAGACAGAGGTTAAAAAGGCGCTGGATCAACACTACTCGGTTAAAGGAACAATGGAAGAAGTAATCGAAAATCTGGATAGGGAAAAGTTGGAAATAAAGCCGGGCCAGGAGACAGAGTTGAAGAAGCTCAAGGGGATTGTCGAAGAGCCGCCGGTAATAAAATTGGTTAATATGATGGTTGTCGAGGCGGTACGTCAGGGGGCCAGTGACATCCATATTGAACCAGAGGAAGACACGCTTAAAATCAGATTCAGGATCGATGGACTGCTCCATGAGCGCACCGGGCCACCTAAGTATTTACAGTCCGCAGTTATCTCCCGCATTAAAGTAATGGCTGACCTGGACATCTCCGAGAGAAGAGTTCCCCAGGATGGTCGTATTCAGATGAAGATGGAAGGCCGCGATATCGATATCCGCGTCTCTTGTATTCCTACTATCTATGGTGAAAATGTGGTCTTACGTCTTCTGGATAGAAGCCAGGTAATTCTGGAACTAAAGCAATTAGGCTTTTCACCTTCTATCCTGACTCAATATAAGAAATTGATTTGCGCCCCTCACGGAATAATATTAGTTTGCGGCCCTACCGGTTCAGGTAAAACTACTACGCTGTATGCCTGCCTGAATACGATAAATTCCGAAGATAAAAACATCATTACAATTGAGGACCCAATTGAATACCATCTCGCAGGTATTCGTCAGATGCAGGTCAATCCTAAAATCGGGCTTGTATTCGCCGAGGCTTTGTCTTCTATCTTAAGACAGGATCCCGATGTTATTATGGTTGGAGAAATTCGTAACGTAGAGACAGCCAAAGCGGCTGTTCAGGCAGCATTAACCGGTCATCTTGTTTTTTCTACTCTTCATACCAACGATGCTCCAGGCGCAGTCACCAGGCTTTTGGATATGGGAGTCGAGCCGTTTCTGATTTCATCCTCCGTTATTGGAGTGTTGTCGCAGCGGCTGGTGCGCACAATTTGCGCCGAATGTAAAGGTAAAGGCTGCAAGGGGTGCCTCCAGACTGGCTTTAGAGGCCGAATAGGGATTTATGAGTTAATGATACCCAGTGAGAAAATCAGAGGATTGATTACCACAAAAGCTTCTGCTGATGAAATCCGCAAGGCCGCAATTGAAGAGGGTATGCAATTACTTCGTGAAGATGGCCAAAAGAAAATAAATGAAGGCATAACTACTAAAGAGGAAGTTATGCGTGTTACAGAGGAGATATAAACGTTGTTTGCTTTCAACTATCGAGCCAGGGATAACACAGGTAAATTGATTAGGGGTGCATTAGAGGCCATCTCACAGGAAGAGGTGGCAGAGAAATTGCAGCGGATGGGGTATACCCCGGTAACAATCACCAAGGTATTCACCGGCTTGAAACTGGAGCAATTAGGATGGAATTTTCGGCGAATAAAAACCCAGGATATTGTTATGTTTGATGTTCAGTTAGCCAATATGTTGAATGCCGGCTTAAGTATAATAAGCAGTCTTGACACTTTGCAAAAGCAAAGTGAAAACAAGAGGCTTAGTGAGGTAATAGGCCGCGTATCTCGAAGCGTAGAGGCGGGAGAGAGCTTCTCGCAGGCGCTTGCAAAACACACGCGGGTCTTCCCGAATCTTCTTGTAAGTATGGTCAAGGCCGCTGAGGCCGGTGGGGGTTTAGATAAGGTGTTGAATAGGTACGCCGAATTTGCTGAGACCCAGGCGGATTTGCAACGAAAGATAAGAGAAGCCTTATATTATCCGGTAATCTTAATTGTGGCCGCCACTGGGGTAATTGTTTTTATCGCTACTGTTCTTATTCCGAAATTTGTAGAAACATTCAATCGTGCAGGAATCAACCTGCCTCTACCGACAATCATCCTTTATGGTGTAGGTACAGCTATTCGGCAATTCTGGTATGTGATTATTCTGGTGGGTGTAGCAGTAGTCTTAGGTCTAAAAAGATATGTCAGAACAAAGGCAGGCAGGTTCAGATTTGACAAAGTCAGTTTGCAACTGCCTGTCATAGGGCCGATAGTTCGCAAGAGTTGCATTTCCCGTTTTGCCCACACTTTGGGCACCCTCCTCGGCAGCGGTGTACCTATTTTAGAATCCCTGGACATTGTCAGCGATGTGGTGAATAACCAGGTATTGGGCCGGGTTATCAGGCAGATGCGCCAGTCTGTAGAGAAAGGTGATAAGCTCGCAGAAAGCCTTAAGGTCAGCGAAGAGTTTCCACCGGATACCGTTCAGATGATTTCCGTAGGTGAAGAATCCGGAAACCTCGAAAGAATGCTAAATAAGATTAGCGACTTCTACGATCGTTCCACTGGTTACAGCATAAGAAAACTGGTCACTAGTCTGGAACCAATGCTTTTGGTCGTGATGGGGGCAGTCGTGGCTTTCACAATGGCCTCCATGCTTTTGCCGATGTTTAACATGGTTAAGATATTAAGAAGATAGAATCCAGTAGATTTTGAAAACCCAAAAATTGTTGTTCGTGAAAAGAACAGAAAGGAAAAACTAAAATGAATTGTGTTTCACTAAAGGAACAGAAAGGGGAAATTAAGATGAAAAGGGGATTTACTTTAATTGAGCTGCTAATAGTCATAGCGGTAATTGCGATTCTGTTGGGAATAACTCTTCCCCGATTCAGGGGGATGCAGGAAGAAGGATTGATTTCGCAGGCAAAGAGTGAATTGAAGACGCTGCAAACAGCGCTGGAAAGTTACTATATTCATAACGATAATGAGTATCCTGCCACTGGCGACCTTGATGATTTAGAGGGCGCCGAACCTTTAATTGTGCCGGAACTTCCTACCGACCCATTCAATCCAGGAGAGGATTACGGATACTATGTAGGCGGTACAAACGACCAATATTATGTAATTTATTCGGTCGGTCCAGAGGGCGACGGAGAGGCCGAGATCGATGACGATAATGAGGTGGATGAGACAGAGAACGGCGACAGCTGTATCTATGTTTCAAATGCTGGACAGGATACTACACCTTAATTAAGACCGTTTTTGCTGCCTGGGACCCACTTTGCAGGGCAGCCAGGCAACTCAATCGGGGGAACCGTCATAAACGCAAGTGGAGAACTGCCCCTTGGATAAGAATCAGGGATTTACATTAATTGAGCTGCTCATTGCTATTGTTTTTATTGTGGTCGGGTTGGTCACGTTAATGGGGACAATGAGCGTTGGTATGTATGCTGATGCTAATCTTGAGTATAGACTCACCGCGCTTAATCTGGCTAACGAAAAACTCGAGGAGTTGAAGAACGATGGTTATAGCCACGCTAATTTGGACCCAGCAAGCTCTCCGTTCACAGAAGCTTCAATATCCGGTTTTGATTTTGTAGATCAACGGCAGTGGACTGTAGATTATGTTGATGCAAATTTAAGTACAAGTGTTTCTGATACAGGTTTAAAAGATGTAGCAGTACAAGTGCAGTGGACGCAAAAGGGAGGTACGCAAACTGTAGCTGTAGAGACACTTATTGGTGATTATTGAGACGCAGATGATTGCAGATAACCAAAATTCAGATGCTCACAGACATTACAGAGGTTTTACTCTCATGGAGACGATTATAGTGCTTTTGCTTCTCGCAATGCTGCTGGGTGTAGCTGGATCTGTGTTCATTGTCAGTCTGCGCGCATGGGACGCAGGACTCATCCGTGGCGGCATCAGGGAAGATGTAAGTTATGCGATGGAGAAGGCAGTTAGAGACTTAAAGGAAATGGCCAATGATAGTCTCGAACAATATAATTCCATTGCAAATACTATTGAGTACAGAGAATTTCTGCCAGATGGAGGAGGAGACACATACGTATTTTACCTGTACAACTCAGCCGATGCATCTTTTGACTCCAGCTACAGTGAAAGTTTTTATGATTTGCGTAAAGCCAATATTCCAGGAGATGACCCGGCGTCAGGAGAAGGGACCCTGATTCTAAGAGATTTGGTGTCTCCCGATGCCATGCCACCAGCAACGGCTTTGACCATAGATCCGAATGATCCGAATCAGGTCACTCTCGACTTTGTAATACAAAGAAGTGACGAAATAGTAAGGGTCAGAACAAAAGTCAGACCGAGAAACTTATGAGCATTTTTAATACGATATACAAGATACGAGATACGAGATACGAAAAGGGTGTGGTTTTACTGTTCACTTTGGTTGTGATGATTACCTTGACTTCAGTAGTAGGGGCATATCTTGGTTTTGTTCAAGCGAGCACAAAAAGCACAGGGGCACAGATATCAGACGGTCAGGCCATATGCTTAGCTGAGGCAGGCTTGCAGAAGGCCGTTTGGAATCTTAAGACACCAGTAGACAGCGGTGGCCAAGGAGAAAATTGGACAACTGCGGGCACAACAGAAAATCTCGGCGAGGGTAATTATACAATGGTAGTTGAAAGGTGGGATTGGGCCTTGGCGGCCAACGGTGCTACGGCTTCTGCTTCTTCAGAAAACGGAAGCGATGTAGCGGCGAATGCAATTGATGGATCTGATGCAACATATTGGCAATCTGGAAGTAAGCCCACACCTGGCAATCCTCAAGAAATCATAGTATCTTTTCCTTATACGCTTACGATTAACAAAGTCCGTTTCTATTTACCCTCGGGCTTTTCCCAGCAGAGACCTAAAACTTATTCTTGGCAAGTATCTACCGATGGCGATACCTATACG
>CAYVIT010000150.1:0-6883 GCA_964451425.1 uncultured Pirellulales bacterium | reverse complement strand
ACAGGATTGGCTTTCCGCTTTATGCTCTTCGACTGCCGCTTCTTCTTATCCCTTATTATTTACAGGGCAAGATTATCGTTACTGTTGTTCCAACACCAGGCCGACTTTTTATGTTAAGGCTGCCCTTGTTTAACCGGATGACCCTATAAGCGTAGGCAAGACCCATTCCCCGTTTTCTACCAGCAGGCTTTGCGGAAAAGAATGGCTGGGTCGCCTTTTTGAGAGTTTCCGTGTCCATCCCACAGCCGAGGTCGCTGATTTGTAACTTCATAAAGCTGCCGGATTGCTCAGAAGTTGTGATAACCTTTATGGGGCCGAGATTGTCCGTATAGGATTCAATGGCGTTGGAAAAAACATTTGCAACTGCTGATACAATCTGAGCTGAATCCACAAAGGCGTTTTTGACATCCTCGGCAACTTCCATTTGGATGTTTATATGCTCAACGCCCGTTTTTTGTCTGGTTAACTGTACAGCCTCATCGAGTATCTGTTTGATATTCGTTTCGGCCGGCCTTGGCTGCGACGGTCTGGCAAAGCCCATCAGTTCCTCAATAATCCTGGTTATCCTGCCGGCGTTTTCCTGGATTTGCTTCAGGATTTGCTTCTTTTCCTGCTCGGTCTCGGTCTCGTTGAGTAATTGTGCTCTGCCGGATATAACTGTGAGGGGATTATTTAGTTCATGCGCTGCTCCTGCTGCCATCTCAACCAAGACTTCCAGGGAGCTATCTGTGATGTTCTGGGGCCGAATTTCATCAGTCTTTGCAAGGTGCCGTGCAAACTGCTCAGCAAAATGCTGCTGTCTGTGACAAGCACAAGCCACATCTAAAACAGAACCGGCCACTGATGCAGCTATTTTGAACTTTTCCAAGAACATTTCAACATCTGCCGGGTATCGAAGCTCAAAAACGATTGCACCGATTGCTTTGCCGCCAGCGAGCAGAGGCATTAACTTAGTCCGGTTTAAGTCACAGTCAACGTCCAACTGCCCAAACAGCCAATCAGTATAATCGTGAGCATCCAAAACTGCAAAGTCGCGTGCTATCACTCTCGGCACGGCTGTTGTCCCGGAAGGCACATTCAAGTAAACCAGCTTTGTTTGCGAAAGGTTTTCAACAACAACAGCTTCGAGAGGTTGCGAGCCGGGCTGAGGAACCAAATATAAACAAACCATACCTGTTTGATAAAACTTTTGCCAGCGAGTGGCGAACTTTTCTGCTATATCGATGGCTCCGTCAGCCGAGTTGATACTGAGCAGAAAATCTGTTAAAAAATCGAAATGGCTCGAAGCAGTCCGCAGTCTCCGATTTTCAAGAGAAAATTCCGTTTGCTCACGAGCCAATCGGGCAGCAGCAGTGTGAACTATATCACAATAAGTCGCCACGACGTTCGGCAAATCCAAGCCCAAGAGTTCGGATTTTTGCCTGACTGTCTCAGGCAACTTTTGCCGGATTCGTTCCAATTGCTCAAGGTCTATTCCAAGTGATTGGGCTATTTGCTCTGCCGGATTGGGCGAATCGAAACTGCCGGGCCGGCCGAGGCCGGATTGGTGTGCTATGGAGTCGGCTAACTGAACAACCTGAGCGATTCTTGCTTCGGGCATACTTTGAGAAATCCTTGCAGTATCACTGTGATGAAGCCAAACAGCAAGCGTAATCAGGCTTGGCAGGTGCCACTTTTGAGCCAGGCGCTTACCAATGATTGTATGGTCCAGACCAAGATGTTTCTGTTCGATAGTGCAGGCACAAGCCCCTGCTGATTTTGCTTCTTCTACAATATTGGCAAAACTTTTCGGCATTGCCTCTTCGAGCGCAAGTTTTCCGATATCGTGAAGCAAGCCGGCACAGTGCACCAACTGTGGATCCATTCGAGGCGATATGATTTCGGCTATGTCCTTAGCACAACCGGCAACAGCAAGGGCATGAAGCGCAAGCTCTTTCCTAATGACAGACCTATCGTCGGAGTGGAAAGCCCCGAAGACCTTAACAGAAAAAAGAACATCTCGAACAAGATGTGGGGGCAGTTTTTCAAGCGCATGACATAGTGAAAACTTTTCATCAAACGCGTCCAAACCCTGCTTGTTTATGAGCGAAAGAGTGCCGACAGTAAGGACCGGATCCAACTCAATAATCTCAGCTACAGAAGACGGCGAGAACTGAGGTTGCAGCAGCCTTGAATAAAACTGTACGGCAACCGAGGGCAAGATCGAAATTGAACCGAGACGACGAATAACAAGCTCCATCTGTTGAGCAGCCGTCGAGTCAACTTTTTCATCCGGCATTTGGTTCTATCCTTGTACTTAGACGCTTGTATCTGTTGCGGGATTTCAACCTGAGTTTGCCAATTACAATAGAAGCAACCTATTCAAAAACGATTATTCACTAATCTATTTCATTTGTAACACAGCAGCGATTTTGTCGGTCAGTTCCGCGGTGCCAAACGGTTTTTTAATGAAATCTTCTGCGCCGGATTTTAAGAGCTGGTCGATCTCATCCTGTTTCACAACCCCGCTGACAATAATAATTTTGATGTTTGCGAATTCGGGATTTTCTTTTATCGCCTGGCACACGACATTTCCATTGACATCGGGCAACATATAATCGAGCAAAAGAAGGTCGGGCCGAAACCGCTGAGTCGAAATCCCTGCCTCATAGCCGCTGGATGCTGTTCTGACTTCGAATCTACCATCGCGAACGAGAACATCCATAATGAGCTCGACGATTTCTGCATCGTCATCGACAATAAGAATCTTCTTTTTACCAGACTCAAGGTTGTCGAGAGGAATGTTATTTTCCTTCATAAAGTTGATAAGACTCTGGCGTGGAATTCTGCGGAATTTCGAGCCGGGAATACGAAATCCCTGTAGTCTCCCGGAATCGAAACATCTGATAATTGTCTGCTGACTTACCTTACAAACATCGGCGGCTTCACCAGTTGTAAATAAATCCTTCATCTTGTCTATCCCTCTTCCTTAACCAAATCCTTTGGTACAGGAGCCGTCCAACTTACCTTGTTATCCTAATTTAACTAACGTGCCTTGGACTTGTCAAGTATAAAAGTGTTAAAAAACTGAAGTTTTAGCCCTGAAAGAGCAAGATTTACCCTTCTTTGAGGAAATTACACGGGGATTTTGTGGGGTTTTGTCCATTATAGAGCAAAACGGCAGTAAGTATCAGCGAATGAAAAAACAACAAGAAAACTAACCAAAATCACTACAACCGATTGAGATTTTTCAAAAGGCTCTGGACTAAAAGATTTTGGTAAATGTTGGAGTGCACAAGGATGCCGCCCATCTCCGCATCATAACGACTAAAAAACACAAAAACTCTTGAGAATAATCCCGCCAGCCTTGTCACAAGTCTTGAGGTTATGGCTTGCAAGCAAGTTATGCGCTTATTCGATGTTTCTCTCAAGATTTGCTGCCTATCTTTCAAGAAAGTTGTGCGAGTTACTCTCAATTTTCTTGCAATATCGCCCGGTTAGATATAAGTTAAGATAAACTTTGTCAGGACGCTTTAGCCCCTTAAAGTTTGTTTTCGCCATAGACAGTGATATAAACCATAACGAAATAGTCAGGCAAAGCTGCCAGACTATAAACTACAGCCTGGTTATAACCAAGGTTGTAACCAAGGAGTATAAAGGACCTAAAACAGATTCGAGCGTGAATTTGGGACTGAGCTATGCCAACGTAGCTCAACGGTAGAGCTCTGGTTTTGTAAACCAGTGGTTGTCGGTTCGAATCCGACCGTTGGCTTTACAACTCCTTGTATCAAAAATTGTTAGAATCTTCCAAGGATTACGCCGCAGCATCTCCGGAGAAGCTTCCGAAAAACAAAAACAAGAAATTGGATGATGCAAATCGCCAAAGAACATGTAAAATGTATTATTCTGAAACAAAACTGACTTGTGGAGAAAACATATGGAATACACTTGTAAAGATATAGCCAAGATGATTGACCATTCTTTATTGCGTCCCGAGCTTACGGACGAGGACATCATCAAAGGTTTTGAGACAGCTAAAAAATATAATGTTGCGACCGTTTGTTGTGGGCCTTCATCGGTTAGCCTGGCCAAAAAACGCCTCGAAGGATCGAGCGTAAAAGTTAGCACCGTTATCGGTTTTCCCAACGGCTACAACAAAACGGAAACAAAAGTCTTTGAGGCTGAACAAGCTATAAAGGATGGTGCTGTCGAACTGGATATGGTCATAAATATCGTGAAACTATTAAGCAGGGATTTTGATTATGTAAAGAGTGATATTAAGGCCGTTGCAGATGTGGCACATAGTCAGAGCGTTCTGCTAAAGGTGATTTTAGAAAATTACCATCTTACCAACGAACTCATCGAGATTGGCTGCAAGCTCGCTGAAGAAGCCGGCGCCGACTTTGTAAAAACCTCAACCGGTTTCGCTGCGGGTGGTGCGACCATTGAAGATTTAGAGCTTATGCGGAGAAGCGTTTCTGATAAAGTACAGATAAAAGCAGCCGGCGGCGTGCGCGACTTAGAGATGGCTTTGAAAGTCAGGGAGGTCGGATGTACGAGGTTCGGAGCAACAAGAACAGAAGCAATTATGGAAGAATGTTATAAAAGAAGCGGGCAAAAATAGATGGCCACTTAGTTAGAAGGCATTTTCAACCGGGAATAATATTCAAAAAGGATATGCATTGTACGAGGCAAATGAGAAATAAACACTATCCAAATTTGTTCACTCCGATTGAGATTGGCAATATCCGAATATACCTATTAGCATTTACCCGTTACTGTGAGGAAAAGTTAATATGAAAAAAACAAAGGTCGGTGTTATTGGAACGGGTTTCATTGGACCTGCTCACATTGAGGCGCTCAGACGCCTGGGAAGTATTGAAGTCATCGCTCTGGCTGAATGTTCTCAGGAAGCGGCCAAGTCGAAGGCTGAGACGCTGGGCATCGAAAAATATTACGGCGATTATAAGCAGCTCCTGAAGGACCGCGACATCCAATCCGTCCATATCTGTTCGCCAAACTACCTTCACTATCAGATGGCTAAAGAAGCGCTTGAGGCCGGCAAACATACAATCTGCGAGAAGCCACTGGCTATTAGTGTGGCTGAAGCTGAAGAGCTTGTTGAACTTGCCGACAAAACAGGTCTTGTAAATGCCGTGAACTTCAACATTCGCTATTATCCGCTGATGAGGCAGGTCAAGGTGATGGTTGAAAAAGGCGATGTGGGCGACATTCTTGCCATCCAGGGGTCGTACCTGCAGGACTGGCTTTTCTATCAAACCGATTACAACTGGCGACTGGAGCCGGAGATGTCCGGGCAGTCACGAGCCATTGCTGATATAGGATCGCATTGGATGGACCTTATAGAGTGCATCACAGGTTTGGAAATCGTTGAGGTCTGCGCCGATTTTACAACCTTTCACAAGGTCAGAAAGAAACCCTTGAAACCCATCGAAACCTACGCAGGCAAGGTGCTGCAGCCGGAAGATTACGAAGATATGCCTATCAATACGGAAGACTATGCAACTGTCCTTTTCAGATTAGAGAACGGCGGCCGGGGTGTAATGACCGTCAACCAGGTCGCTGCCGGTAGAAAGAACAGGCTCTACTTCGAACTGGACGGCTCGAAACGGTCGATTGCCTGGGAATCCGAGACGCCAAACCAAATATGGATTGGCAGACGTGACGGCAATAATGAAGTGATGATGAGAGACCCGTCCCTTGTGTATCCGGAATGTCGGGGGGTGATTGATTACCCGGGCGGACACAACGAGGGATTCCCAGATACATTCAAGCAATTGCTAAAGGAGGTATATGCGGATATATCGGGTGAGAGGTCGGTTGAAGCTTCTTATCCGACATTTAGGGACGGACTCCGTGAGCTTATCTTATGCGAGAAGATTATCGAAAGTAATAAGAATAGAGGATGGATTAAAGTTACATAGTAGGAGCTACATAAAATGATTAAAATCGGTTTCGTAAGCGCAATCTTAGCGGACCAGACATTTGAAGAGGTTGTCGCTTTTGCCTCTGAGAGCGGATACGCATGTGTCGAAATAATGTGCTGGCCGACTGGTAAAGCAGAAAGGCGCTACGCAGGTGTCACACATATCGATGTTACAAGCCTTTCCAAAGAGAAAGCCGAAAGTATTCAAAATCTCTTAAAAGAAAAGGGTATCAGTATCTCCGGCTTGGGATATTATCCCAATCCTCTGGAAGCAGATGACAAAGGTGCAACAGCCTATATCGAACATATCAAGAAAGTAATTGACGCTGCGAACCAATTGGGGCTGGAAAATGTTAACACCTTTATTGGCAGAGACCACCAAAGAAATCTGGATGACAATTTTGAAAAGTTCAAGAAAATCTGGCCTCCCATTGTGAAATATGCTGAAGACAGGAAAGTAAAAATCGGCATAGAAAACTGTCCGATGTTTTTCAGCACCGATGAATGGCCCGGCGGGAAGAATATGGCGACTTCTCCTGCTATCTGGCGAAGGATGTTCGAAGAGATTCCATCGGCGAATTTTGGTCTAAATTACGACCCTTCTCATCTGGTCTGGCAGTTTATGGATTATGTCAGGCCTATTTATGAGTTTAAAGACCGCATTTTTCATGTACACATTAAGGATGTTAAAGTGCTTCGTGAAAAACTCAACGATGTTGGAATTCTCGCCACACCCCTGTCGTTTCACAGTCCAAAACTTCCCGGTCTGGGTGACGTTGACTGGGGCAAATTTTTCTCGGCCTTAACTGACACAGGATATGACGGCGCAGCCTGTGTAGAAGTTGAAGACCGGGCCTTCGAAGGCTCTTTAGAGACGCGAAAGCGGTCCTTAGTTCAAAGCCGAGAATATTTAAAACAATACGTTGTTTGTTGACAAAAACACTTACAGAATAAATC
>CAYVIT010000149.1:0-6895 GCA_964451425.1 uncultured Pirellulales bacterium | reverse complement strand
GAATATTTTCAAAGCCACCTACATCTTCACCACCGCTATTTGAGCTGCATCCAGAGATATGTGTAGCTAATAGCTTCTTTTAGTGCCCGTTGTCGATTCGTAGCCGCGGCAGCATGTCCACCTTCCGTGTTTTCATAGTAATAAACCTTGTGGCCCATACCTTCCATTTTGGCTGCCATCTTGCGGGCATGTCCCGGATGCACTCGGTCATCCCTGGTGGATGTATAGAACAAGACCTTTGGATACTTTTTGTCAAGTGAGAGATTGTGGTATGGCGAATACTTCTTGATGTAGGCCCACTGCTCCGGGATGTCAGGATTTCCATATTCCGCCATCCAGCTTGCGCCCGCCAACAACTTGTTGTATCGCTTCATGTCCAGTAATGGGACCTGGCAGACCGCCGCATTGAATAGCTCCGGCCGCTGAGTAAACATGGCTCCCACCAGCAGCCCGCCATTGGAACCTCCCATGATACCCAGGTGTTGCGGCGAAGTGATCTTGCGCTCGAGCAAGTCTTCAGCTACGGCGATAAAATCATCATAACACCTTTGGCGATTTTCCTTAATGGCGGCAAGGTGCCATTTGGGGCCAAACTCACCGCCACCACGAATGTTGGCCAGGACATACGTGCCGCCTCTTTCAAGCCAGGCAGAACCCAGAATGCCGTGGTAATAGGGAATCTGGGAAATCTCGAAGCCGCCATACCCATACAGCAATGTCGGATTAGAGCCATCCATTTTTGCCCCTTTGAGCTGCACCATGAAATAGGGGATTCGGGTACCATCCTTTGAGAAGGTCTCCAATTGGCTCACCTCCGAACGGTTGCTGTCAAAGAAATCAGGGAGGCTCTTTACCTTCTGCGTAAGTTGCTCGTCAGATACATAGTAGAGACTGGTCGGGGTCAGAAAGCCTGAGTAGGTGAAAAAATACCGGTCTGATTGCTCATCTGTCGAACCAATGGACAGGGTTCCGAGTTGTGGAGCATTGATTTTTTCCTTTTGCCAGGAGCCGTCCTTAAGCTGGAATTTGTACAGTTCCCTTTTCACATTATTCAGGATCTCCACCAAGAGAATATTCCTGGTGTTGGAGCATGACATGATATTTGACCGCTCGTCAGGTTCCACAATGGTGGTGAATGTGCGGTCACCTTGTAGGTACTTGTCATAATCAATGCTAATCAGTGAGCCCTGTCTGTAAGTATTTGCCCCTATCGTCCAATCGGATTTAAGTCGGACGAGCAACTGATTTTTGAAGAATCCCCCCAAAATGGCATCGTCAGGAATCTCAAGCTTTATTTGCCGGCCGTCTTCGATGACGTACCTGTGCGATGTGTAAAAGGTTATCTCGCGATCAATGACATCATACTGTCTTTCCGGTGTATGGATGACATAGCAGGCGACGCCCACATCTGTCGATTCGCCCTCGAAAACAGTTTTGGCTGCACTTATCGGTTCTCCTCTTTTCCAGATCTTCGCGATACGCGGATAGCCTGACCTGGTCAGACTCCCCGGGCCAAAATCAGTTTGTACGTAAATCGTATTTGGATCCTTCCAGGAAATGGAGTTCTTTGCTTCAGGCACATAGAAACCATTCTTTACAAACTGCCTGGAGCGAGCGTCAAATTCACGGCAAACCCGAGCATCACCACCGCCCCTCGATAGATAAACCATGTATTGCGTGTAGTCCGGGTACAAGCCGGATGACCCCTTGTACACCCATTTTTCGCCCTCCTCTTGGCAGAGTTTGTCAATATCCAGTAGTATCTCCCATTGCGGCGTTGGTTTAAGATATTCCTCTATAGTAGTCCGACGCCTTATGCCTCGCTCGTTCTTCTCATCCTGCCAGAAGTTATAGAGATATTTCCCCTGAAATCCAGCATAGGCGATACGCTTGTCAGAGTTCAGGATTTCGAGGGCTTTCCGGCGTGTTTCCTCGAACATGGGCTGCGATTTCAAAACAACGAGCGTAGCTTCGCTTTTTTCCTTTACCCAATTCAAGGCCTTTTCGCCTTCGATTTCCTCCAGCCACAGATAGGCATCTGTACCTTTCTGGCATCCTGCAACCTAGACCCATAGAAGAAGTAGTAACGCAGACAACAGAATTGTGATTGAATTTCTCATTTGCGGTCTCCTTTATTGGCTATGGACAGTCAACATTTTCTGTGCACTCGCCTCAGCCATTAATAGGTAACTGTGTCCATAGTTTTTTAAGCGGCAATGATATTAGAAATAAAATAACGGGTCAAGAAAAATGGCGTTTAATCGAGGCTTGATAATCTCCACAGTCCGTAAGGACTCCCAAGGAGGACGCCCAATGGCGGATTCTTGATGCTCGATGCTGATGTGAAAAAAATAGGCTGTTTAAGTCAAAATGCCTGCTGAGAGAACCATAAAAATCTTTCCGAAAATTCTTGACAACAGACCATAGAAAATCGTATAATGAATTTGGCTTCACGGAGAATTGAATATGATAAAAAAAGCGGAAATTCTGGCAGCTCTTTTTGTGGTTCTTAGTTTATGGACGGGTAGTCTCCGGGCAGGAGTCATAACTATATATCTTACTGCTGAAGTAACATATGTAGATGATCTATATGACTTGCTTGGGGGTAAGATTGCCGTAGGTGATATAATAACTGGCAGCTATAACTATGACTCAGATACGCCGGATACTAATCCATCAGTCACAGTCGGGGATTATCAGCACTACGATCCTCCCTACGGAATCAATTTAAGTACGGGTACTCTTGCCTTCCAAACCGACCCGGATTATGTTGACTTCTTGTCGGAAATACTTAATGACCATACTGGAATAGATGGCTACTTGCTAAGAAGCTATAATAATCTGCCATTACCAGGTGACATCGAGGTCGAACATATTTCGTGGCAACTTGGTGATTATTCCATGAACGCTCTCTCAAGCACTGCTCTCCCGACAAGCCCACCAGTGCTGGAAGATTGGGAAGACAATTACCTTCTTATGTCATTTGGTTATAAGGGCTCTTCAATGATAGGTACTACAGTAACTTCTGCTATCCCTGAGTCAGCCACAGTTTTGCTTCTTACTTTAGGCGGCCTTGCCCTAACGAAACGGCGACGATAAAAACAGCTTAATTTTATACCAACTTCCGCAGGTCCTACCTGAAAAACGCTCTGACACTCGACCTGATTGGCCATTGAAACCATTTTTCCAGCCGTTAGTTGAAATTTCTTCCGAAATCCCGGGGACAGCTACTCTACTCTAAGTTGATTGCATAATTCGGCTTATTTTGGGATAATGTCAAAATGACAAATATGACGAAAGTTACAGTGGTCGGCATGATATTGGGAATTAGTTTTATATTCGCAGGCAGTGCCATTGCCGACAAGCCGGCCGCCAGGGAACGGGCTTTCCGGATGGGCTTTACGGCATTTCCCCACGATATGACGCTTGAAGGGGTCACTGCTGCGAAGAACTTCGTGAGAGACAACGCGGACATAATCGCCGTGCACTTCGAGGGAGTTCCGTGGCTGGAGGCACACACGGGAAAGCCATTTCATCCGAAGTTTATGGAGGAATGGGAGCGCCAAAAAGATGCGAAACCTCCAAATGGAAAGGTCTACTTAGCGTTGACCCCGCTTAACAACGGTCGGTCGGACATTGCCGGATATCGAGCCGAGCAGGAGAACCTTCCATTGCCGGAACCGCTGGTCGGCAAGGCATTGGACGATGCCGTGGTGGTCAAGGCGTATCTGGAGTACTGCCGTCGGGCGATTGAGTATTTTAAGCCCGACTATTTGACTATTGGAATTGAGGTCAACGAGCTGTTTCACAATAAACGCTCCAAGTGGGATGCCTACACGCGGCTCCATCGTCAGGTCTATGAGGCACTGAAGCGAGAGAATCCCAGGCTGCCGATTTGCGTGAGTTTTACGTTGCATAACATGCTCAATCCCGAATGGAAAGACCGTGAGCAGATGCTGGCCGAAATGAAAAAGCTGATGTCGCACAGTGACCTTGTGGGGGTGAGCTTCTACCCTTTTATGGCGATGCTTGGCAGCCGGATGGATTACTGCCTGTCCTGGTTGAGCGACAATTTCGACGAGTTCAAGAAGCCTTATGCCATAACCGAATCGGGCCAGCCTGCGGAGCCGGTGGTGCTCAAGTCTTTGGGATTTACCATTCCGGCAAGTTTAAAAAGGCAGTCTGAGGTGCTGGAGAAGCTGCTCTCGTTTGCGCACGAGCGTCAGTTTGAGTTCCTTATCTGGTTTTTGGCACGTGACTACGACGGGCTGTGGGAAAAGATACGGGCAGAAGCGCCGGAGTTCTTCGTCGTTTGGCGAGATTGCGGTCTGCTGGATGGTGACGGCAAGGAGCGTGCGGCCTACAAAGTGTGGCGGTCGTATTTAGAGCTGGAGTTTCGCCAACATCCTAATAAGTAGTTTGTAAGGTCATCTGTGAAATGCGTGGCCGCGAGAAACCTTAGTTTAAGCCGAATGCGGATTTGAGTTCCGGTGAGCTTGCTTAAGAAGTTTTTTCAGCAGTTGAATCCATCCATTGACAGCAATGTGCGCGAAAGTTAATCTATACTTATGATTCGAGTTTTGCAAATTGCGCTTATGTCAGACTACAGACCCAAGACTTTAGACCCAAGACTTATAACTTGTGTCTTTTTGAGTTTTTGCCTGATGGGTTGTAATGGCGGTGAAGAATTGCCTATATGGGAGCAAGTCAAAATCAGGGATTTGGCGCCAATCGATAACAACACCCAGCCGGATTCACAACAACTCAAGACAATCAACTTCAACGTGTACATTTTTGAAATACCTGCCGATGAAATCAGCGCGCTGGATAAGGTTTGGCCGACGCTGTACACACAACCGCTGCGATTTAACAATCCCGATGCATTCAGCGCGAACTCCTTTCGGGTGGGCTTCGGACAAATCCCGATGTGGAACCGAGTGGCGAATACATTGCGTTCGGTGGATGGCATCCAGGCCGGTATTTTTTCACTACTGATACCCGCCGGGCAATCCAACAACGTTGCGATTGCGGCATTAGGTCGAGAACAGACGGTCTTTTACATTTCAAACAAGGGCACAATGGAAGGTGCCATATTTGGACGGGGACGACTCGGCCTGCAAATACAAGCTGAAAAAATGGCCGGTGCAAGAGGGGTATGCAAGGTCAGCGTGCTGCCGGTATTTTCACCGCCTGAACTAAGTAAGATACCGCTGTTATCGGCCCGGGGAAAATCAGGTGAGTTTCTTTTCGAGTCGGCGGGCTTTAGTTTGAACATCAGCCCGGGTGACTTTGTTTTGCTTGGACCGGAAAAATACGACAGCGGACAAACAACTCTGAGCAGTCTGCTCTTCAGCAAACCGCAAGGCAGTTTATTCTTCAACGAACTCGAACGAAAACCACCTGAACTTAGAGAAGCGGTCAGATTATTTTTGATAATATGCACTTCTATAAATTAACAGGCCCGTAAATGCCCAGTCCAACAGTGACGCTAATTCGATGCACGGATTACAGTGAAGCGAAAATCGCCGAATCAATTGCAAAGCAGTTCGAACTTTTAGGCGGTCTGGACAAGTTCATAAAATTAGGTGACACCGTTTTACTAAAGCCGAATTTTATCGCGCCGAGGTCTCACCGGCATGCCACACAAACACATCCTGCGGTAGTAATTGAGGTTGCGCGGCTGTTGAAAGACTTCGGTGCAAGACCTTTTGTAGGCGATTCACCGGCGTGGGGCAATGTGTTCGGATGTGTGAAGGCACTCAAATTAGAAGAGCCGCTTAGGAAATTATCGGTGCCGGTAAAACAGCTCAACAAGCCGAAGTGGTGCCGAGTCGGCAAAGGCAATACCAAGGTCGGTATCAGCTCGTTCGCACTCGATGCGGACGTCATTATAAATCTGCCGAAGTTTAAAACACACCAGCAGTTGGTGGCTACATTCGCAGTTAAAAACATGTTCGGCTGCGTCAGCGGCAAGCGTAAGGCGCTTTGGCACTTTTCAAAAGGCAAGAAAGAGAGCGACTTTTGCGAATTCCTCATTGATATATTCAATTTTCTAAAACCTTCAGTGACCCTAATCGACGGAGTGACGGCGATGGACGGCCGGGGGCCTATCCGGGGCAGGACCAGGCCGTTAGGCTGGATAATCGGGGGCACGGAGCCGCTGGCTTTGGAAACTATCTGCTGCAAACTGGTCAATATAAAGACGGACGAGCTGCCGATTCTCAAAACAGCAAGGCAAATGGGTCTTTCCTGCCCGGATGTGGACAAGATAGAAATCCTTGGCGACGATTTTTCAAACAATATATGCACGGACTTTGAGCTGTCAGAACCTTCACCATTGCGGTTTTCGCTGCTGCATGTCTGCAGGAGCATCTGTAAGCAAATAATACTTCTTGCCAAATCCGCGACAAAAAGGATTAAACGCTGAGAACGCAGAGGGAGAAACTAAAAGAGAATAATTGGATACAGATTAATGCGGAATTTTGAGAGTTGTAAATGGCAAAGGACGAGCAGATAACAATTCAAAGCAGTGGAAAGGCAAAATCGGCAAGAGGACGGTACACTGTAGTTTTGTTAGCTGTGGCGGTTATGCTTTTCGCGGCGGTGTATCTTGTGAAAACATACGGGCAGGAGATGCTGTCGTTTTTGGTAAGCAACGAGCGTGACACCAAAGCCGCGCTGGCAACGGACAGGCAGTGGGCGCAGCGGCTAAAGGTGCCGGGCGTGGAGAATTTGCACAGGGTCTCCGAAGGGCTATATCGCGGGGCACAACCAACCAAGGAGGGGATGCAGCAGTTGAAAGAACTTGATATTAAAACCATCGTTAATCTGAGGTCGTTCCATTCCGACCACGGGGAGATTGGAGATACCGGATTATCTTATGAGCATATCTATA
>CAYVIT010000148.1:0-7022 GCA_964451425.1 uncultured Pirellulales bacterium | reverse complement strand
TTGATGAAACCCGCCCGAGCACTTGTTTGTATCATTGCGATAAGCATCTTTTTGCTGATTGTCCCCCCGAGGGCCCCTACATTAAGGGCGGCCATTATAGGTTTTGTTTTCTGTGCATCTATTTTCTTTCGCCGGCGTTCCAATTCCATCAATACACTGTCATTAGCGGCGATAATTCTTTTGCTGATGAGGCCGACAAATTTATTCGAGGCCGGCTGGCAATTATCGTTTGCCGCGGTACTTGGGCTTGTGCTTTTTTGCCACCGAATTCACTTCTTTCTATATGAAACAATAACGGGCCTGCCCTGGCGTAAGAAAGCTCCAAAAACAAGGCCATTTTACCGAATCATTTCAAGGCCGGGGCCATATTTATTGCGATTATTTTCCACAGGTATTACTGCGTGGCTGGGCGGAGCAGGCATTTTGCTGTATCATTTTCATACGATTAATCCCCTTACATTTTTGTGGACGGTTATTGCTTTTCCATTTGTGGCTTTGATTTTGACTATCGGATATTTGAAAATAATCCTGTCTTTCCTGCTGCCAACCGCAGCGTGGTTGTTGGGCGTCATAGTAACGGGATTAAGCGACGCTCTTATTGTGATTGTAAAATTCATCGCTAATCTCGAAATTTCACAGCTACTTATTGGTCATGTATCCCCAGCGTTAATAATTTTGTATTACTGCCTAATTCTTTTTGCCGGCCTGGTTTATCTTCGGCGTCCTTCAATCAAAAAGGCAATCTGCGCTGTAATGGCTCTGGCAATAATCATTTCCCTGTGCGTTACAAAATGGCAGAGGTCGTACCGCAGCGAACTGGTTATCAACTGCCTGGACGTCGGCCACGGACAGGCAATATTGGCGCAGCTTCCCGGTAAAGCAAATATTCTATTTGACGCAGGTTCACTGCATAAAAGTGACATCGGCAGGCGAATCGTCGCATCATTCTTAGACTATAAAGGGATAAACAAAATCGATGCAATTATCATAAGCCATAACGATGTAGACCACATCAACGGGATACCGGAGATAGTTGAACACTGCGAAGTCGGCGGCGTTTACGCCAATGAAGCTTTCCTTATGGCCATGGAAACAGAAAAGTGGGGCACCGCAAAATTTCTCAGCAGTTGGCTAAGTGAAAATGGCCCTGGACTACAACCGGTAGGTAAGAATCTAAACGTCGGAGGCAAAGCAAAGATAGAAATACTGTGGCCTACCGAACAGATATACCAGGACAAAACGCTGGGCGATAACGACAAGTCGATAGTTTCATTGATTGAATTCGGCGGCAGGAAAATCCTTTTATGCTCGGACATCGAGCGATTTGCACAACGAAAGTTTCTTGAGCTTTTTCCCAACCTGAAAGCCGATGTGGTAGTTGTTCCCCATCACGGCTCAGTGAAATCGATGGAGGCCGATTTTATTGAAAGACTTGAGGCTGATATTTCGATATGTAGCTGTGGCCAGGTGCAATACGAAAGGCAACAGACAACCAGGCGAAAAGACGGAGCAGCAGCGTTCTACACGGCCAAAGATGGCGCTATTACGATATGCGTCAAAAAAGACGGAAGTATAAGAACTACTACATTTATAAAGCGTCGTTAAAGTTCGGGGAACTCTGAATCACATCACGAACCGCGGCTTATCTGACATAAACAACGATCTCAACTCTCCGATTTTTCGATTTACCGCTGGCGTTTGCATTTGAAGCGACCGGTCTTGCGGCTCCGCAGCCAACCGCGCGTATCCTTTTTTCATCAATGCCGCGTCCAATAAGGTATCTGACCACGGTGAGAGAACGTTGAGCCGAAAGTTCAAGGTTGTCCTTCCACTTTGATTTTTTGATAGGGTCGGTATCCGTATGGCCGACAACGTCGATCCGATTGTTACGATACTTCTGCTGTAATACCGACTGAATATGGTCAAGCTCAGCACTGGTTGCCTTCTTTAATACAGCCTGCCCGGAGCTAAATAGTATTGTATTCTCAAGGGTAACCGTAATTGTCCCGGCTGAAGGGTCAAATTTAACATCATAGCCCTCCCCGAAGCCGGTGGCCTCAGCCGGTGTTTTGTTGAGCTCGGCAATCTGCCTTTGCAGCTCATCAATTGTTTTCTGGCTCTCCTCGGCGATCTGGACCTTTTCCGTCCTTTCGCGGAAAAGCAGACCCTCCAGATTCTTACTTACGGAAAGCTGATTTTCATACTTCTTCTTCCAATCGGTACAGCCGGACAAAAGAGTAATTGAGACAAGACAGATTAGTAAAACAAACGTCTTTATCCTGTCAGAAACGTATCTTTCGGTTTTCTTGGCGGCTTTCATTTGATATCTCCTTTTAACATCGGCGATTAGGTTTCAATTTTTTCAATTTTTAACGCTGAAATACAAAATTCAGATAGTTCAAAATCTTGTCGTGTAAAATAATAACAACGAATACACCCAAAGACAAGAAAGGACCATAAGGAATTTGTCGAATTTTTTTAAAAAACATTTGGAAGGCGACCCAGGCCAAACCAAAAAAAGGAGCGATGAAGAAAGCGACGATAACGAAGGGGGCGCCAATAACTGCCCCAGCGGCCCCCATTAAATGCACATCGCCGAGTCCCATTGCCTCTTTTCCGAAGGCTAATGTTCCGAAAATACGGGTCGCCCAGACAACACCACAGCCTACGAAGTAGCCCCACAAACTGCCCAGAAGTCCTGCAATAACAGGTCTTTGTGAAAAAACAAGCCACCAGGACCACTGCCTGATGACCCAATAAGCAGCCGCAGAGCAAACGATAATCGGCAATAAGAAAATGATTTCTCTGCAAATCTCGCGGCGATGGAGAAACTCCTGCTCGCCTGCTGATTCCTGCTGCTTATCCGGTAAATCCTGAAGGTCTTCGGATTCATAACTTCTTTTAATTAAACCAGTTGTAAGAAGCAGCAAGGATATGGGCAATCCTATTACAGCACCGGCAGTTATAGAGGCAATTGTAACATCGTTAATAAAAACCGCCTTAGTGGTGGGTAAAAGAGCATAGCTGGTGATATCGGCAGGGTCAATTACATAAACGCCGAGGGCCGAGGCAATCAAACCTATGATAGTCACAAACCAGCAAATTGAAACTGGAATAATCCACAACTCCAAATCAATCGCCGAAGCGGCAATAAAAGCAGACAACATAATGATGGAAGCTAAATAAATCAACCAGCCGCCCTGAAGAAACGGGTCCACACCCGGACGCAAATCGGTGCGAAAATATAAGACAAATACTCCGATGAAAACCAGGGCGGTCAGCAGCTCAATAACGAAATAACGCGGCGAGATTTTGGCCTTGCAGAATCTGCACTTTCGGCCCAAAAGCAGCCAGGAAACCAGCGGTATATTGTCATAAAAACGGATGTGCTTCCCACACGCAGGGCAGGCCGAAGGCGGAGTTACCAGGGACTTGTCGCGAGGTAAGCGATAGATGACTACATTGAGGAAACTGCCTATACAACAGCCAAACGCAAATATAAATACAAACCAAATCCATTCAGGTACTGCCACAATGCCTCCTTGCGATTTACATAATTATTTTCTCAAGACCTGCTTTGTTATGTTCTCAATCTCAATGCTCTGCGTGCCGTCTTGCGAAAGAAGCTGCAAAGTCGTTTGGCCTCAATTGCAGATTTCTTATCAGCAAATTCGCCCGGATAGCGGAATGCCACAGCAAAATCCGAAAGATAAGCAAGGTCCTCACGAAAGATTTCCCAATTAGGTTCGACCTCAAGAACCTGCTCTAACAATGCAACTAAGTCGTGAATCTTACCAAAAGGAATATCCGCTTCACATAGACGAGCTTTGAGATATTTTTCAGCACACTGCTGACAATGAAAACAAATGCCGTCATAGTTAGGTTTCTTCCTCACCCGGCTTTCACGCACTACTGTGGCAAAATCAGCTTCTGCTTTGGCAATCCATTCAGCGGTTATCGGCTTCATAAAGCACTTTTCCTTTTTCGAGGATTTCTTGCATAAAGCAGTCGCCCATTTTTATTCGCTGACGCACTTTCTCCGCAGTCCTAACAAGAATGTCCACAGGAAATTGTGGCCGCAATTTCATCCGAATTTCTACAGATTTGTCTACACTTCTGCCTTTGAACGGCCCGATGATCAATAAATCAACATCAGAATCAGCAGTAACTTGTCCCTGAGCATAAGAGCCGAACAGGATTACCCGTTCAGCGCCAAACTGCTCGCCGATTTGCCTGCCGAATTTTTTTATTTGATTTATCGCCACCATAGTCGGCACTTTTACCTTTCTACTTTTGCTCTTTCCGATTTACAACCGCGGCAACTTTCATTGGTAAACCGAACAAACGAATAAAGCCGGTCGCATCAGTTGGGTCATATTCGGCACCCATCTTAAAACTGGCCAAATCGGTCCGATATAAACTCTTCGGGCTTTTTATGCCGGCCGGACTGCAGCGTCCCTTGAACAACTTCAATTTTACATCGCCGGTAACATTTCGCTGGGTAACATCGATAAAGGCATCAAGGGCCTCGCGTAACTGGGTAAACCACTGGCCGTAATATACCAGCTCGGCGTATTTCAATGCAATCTGCTGCTTATAATGCATAGTTTCCCTGTCAAGCGTGAGAGCCTCGAGAGCATCGTGGGCGGTAATCAATATCGTACCGCCCGGAGTCTCATATACACCGCGTGACTTTATACCGACCAGCCGATTTTCGACCAGGTCGACCTGACCAATACCGTGTTTGCCGCCAAGCCGGTTCAACTGCTCAATTAGCTTTACGCCGCTTATCTTATTGCCGTTAAGCTTTACCGGCACTCCCTCGTTGAAACCTATCTCGACATAATCAGGTTTGTCGGGTGTCTTCGAGAGCGGCCGGGAGATAACATACACATCGTCTTTAGGCTCGTTGGCGGGGTCCTCAAGCTCGGCACCTTCGTGGCTGATATGCCAGAGATTGCGGTCACGAGAATAGATTTTCTTCTTTGTCTGCTCGATGGGAATTTTGTGCTTTTTGGCATAATCGACAGCCGCTTCACGAGAAGTTAAGGTAAATTTCGGGTCTTTCCAGGGGGCGACTATCTTTAACGAGGGGTCCAGCGCCATGTAGGTCAGCTCGAAGCGGACCTGGTCGTTGCCCTTGCCGGTTGCGCCGTGGGCTACGGCTGTCGCGCCTTCGGCGTGGGCGACTTCGACCTGGTGTTTGGCAATCAAAGGCCGGGCAATACTTGTGCCGAGTAAATACGTCTTTTCATAAACAGCACCCGATTTTAGCATCGGCCAGAGGTAATCTTCGACAAACTCGTCACGCAGGTCTTTGACCACGCACTTTACCGCCCCGCTGGCCAACGCCTTGCGCTTAATGCCGGCCAGCTCGTCACCTTGTCCAAGCTCGGCTGCGAATGCAATCACCTCGTAGCCGTAGGTCTCCTTCAGCCACGGCAGGATTACACTGGTATCCAGCCCGCCGCTATACGCCAACACAACTTTTTCGGCCTTTGCCATTTCTTTACCTCGAAAATATCCTGTCACAAGGCCGGATTATACAAAAGATTTGGCACAAGGACAATGAAAAGTACAAGAAAAGGGAGGACTTTAGCCACAGTTACTTTTACGCCGTCGTTGACTCATCAGGTGGCACAAACGGCTCAATGAGTGGTATCAGTTCCGGTATATCTCTCTCCACCACGTCCCAAACCCTCTCTGGGATAATATCAAAGTATTCGTGAACGAGGCGATTACGCATACCTATAATCATCTGCCAGGGAATTTCGGGGTGAGCGTCTTTGTACTGCCGGGAGATTTTGCGGGCGGCTTCTCCGATTATCTGAATCTGATGCATAACGGCATTCTGGATAAGGTCGTCATCACGGAACCGCTCCCAGTTAACATTGCGGGTATAGCTCTGCACCTTCCGCGCTGCCAGCAGCATATCGAGCATATAGGCATCATCTCGCCACATAAATCGGCTCCACAGATTCCAGAATATGGCGTCGGCGAATATAGTTCTCGCTTCGCTCCACGGCCTGACGCTCAACAAGGTCAACTTTCTGGCCGAATATCCGCGTCAACTCTTCCTGCATTTCGACCAGTTCCATAAGGCCGGGCCTATATGCCTGCTCGAATTCGATAAGGACATCGATATCGCTGCCGGGGCCGAAATCTTCCCGCAGCACGGAGCCAAAAAACGCGAAACTGCGTATATGATTGCGTCGACAGAACGCCTCAACATTGTCTTTGGGTACCTCAATCTGAATACCCATATTCTTGCTTCCTCAAATCATCAACTTCTTATGCAGCAATTATAATGCCCTCGCGCCGGGCGATTTCGAGAATAGGACGGCTCTGGTCAGTTTCCCACTCTTGTTCACCACAGGGAATAGGCTCGATCCGGTTGTCTGCAGAGGCAGTCGCCTGCCACAGTTTCTCGATAAGCGTTACTTCACGTGGGCCATCGAATTCCGGCGCAATCACAATCAAGTCTATATCGCTATACTCATCGCCACGACCACACGCAAAAGAGCCGAACAGAATGGCCCTGCGGGCATGGATACCCAATGATGGCAGTACAGCGATATATCTCCGGACTGCGGTTATAACTGCGCTTTCAACCACTTCAGCATCTCCTCAGCTAATACAAGTTTGCCACGAGCGGTTTCCAAGTCCAGAAGAACCTGGGCGGAATCGGGATAACGTCCATCCAACTGGTACACGTCAAAACCACGCAGGAAGCTCGCTTGCTCAGAAGTAAGAGGTAACTCGGCAATCTCAGCAAGACGAACGAGATTGTGAATGCGCGGCGGAATATCATTCGTTTGCCGGGTCACATGCGCTTTGAGCATCTTTTCAACAGCAAGGTGTGCAAAAAAAAGACAATGTCGCAAATGTCCTTTCTCCAGCAGCGACTCCGCCGCCGCAAAGTCCTCTTCCGCACTAACTTTCCAGAATTCAATCTGTTTCTGAACGTCCATACATAAAACCTTTTGTTATGTGCCGCTTTTAATATACCAATAATCGCCGCC
>CAYVIT010000147.1:0-7025 GCA_964451425.1 uncultured Pirellulales bacterium | reverse complement strand
TAACTAATAAACTTTGTAATAAGGAGGACTTATGTCTGCAAACTCTATTGCCGGTAAGGCACTTGAACAGGGGAAAGGAATCGTAAGGCTGGCGCCGAACTGGGTGCCTCGCTCCTTTTGCGTGCCGGGCCGGCGTATCAAGCTCCATCCGGATGACTATTACGCTCTGGGCGGCGAGCGTGGTGGTATTGATGAACGCTGGTTTGCATCGACCACACCGGCCGACAACGGCCCACTGACCTCGCCGAATGAGGGCCTTAGTTTTATTGTCTTCGAGGACAATGGAAAGACCGAAAATGTCCTGCTCAAAGACGCTGTTGATGAGCTCAAGGGTGAAATTATCGGTGAAAGACTTTGGAAAGAACACAAGCGTTGGCCGATGTATTCCAAGTTCTTTGACAACAAGGGTGCTCTGCCGCACCATATACACCATCGCGATGAGCATGCGGCGCTGACCGGCCAGTTGGGAAAGCCGGAAGCCTACTACTTCTCGCCCCAGGCGAACAACCACGGTGGTGACTTCCCTTACACTTTCTTCGGCCTCAACCCCGGTGTGACGAAGGACCAGGTCCTCAAGGCCCTCAAGGATGCGGCAGAGGGAAGAGACAACAAGATTACGAGTCTCTCATCCGCTTATCGTCTCGATGTCGGAACCGGTTGGGATGTCCCGCCCGGCGTCCTGCACGCACCGGGCAGCCTTTGCACATACGAGCCGCAGAAGGCCTCGGATGTCTTTGCGATGTATGAGAACATCACACACGACCAGGTTGTGCCGAAGGAACTGCTCTGGAAAGATACGCCGAAGGACAAGCAAGGAGACGCGGAATGGCTTCTAAGTGTTATCGACTGGGACCTTAACGTCGACCCGAATTTTGCTCAGAACCGCTTCATGGCGCCTAAGCCCGTCCGGCCCGTTAAGGAGATGGAAGCCGAAGGCTACATCGAAAACTGGATTTGTTACAAGTCAACCGCCTTCAGCGCCAAAGAGCTTACGGTTCTGCCCGGCAAGACTGTTACAATCAAGGACAGCGCCTGCTACGGATTTATTACGATGCAGGGACACGGCACACTGGGCGTCTGGAACATCGAAACTCCCTCGCTCATAAGATATGGCCAATTGACACATGACGAGTACTTTGTCAGCGAAGCAGCGGCTAAGGAAGGAGTAACCATCACAAATCCTTCCAAAACCGACCCCATCGTTATGCTCAAACACTTTGGCCCGGACAACCCGGATTTAAAATTATAGCAACCGTAGGGTCCCCATCCTGATTCTGTCGGGATGGGGACTCTTTGTTACACATCACAAAGAACGACGGCTTCTCTAAGGCTCTGGAGCGGGTCGCGGGTAGGAATAAACTCCTGGCCCACGTATCCCGTATAGCCGGTCTTGACAATCTCCTTCATAATAGCCCTGTAGTTTATCTCCTGCTCGTTGTCCAGTTCGCCGCGGCCGGGATTGCCGGCAGTATGGTAATGGCCGATGTAGTCCTTGTACTGCCGGATGCGCCTGATGATGTCTCCGTCCATAACCTGGACGTGGTAGATATCGAACAGCAGCTTCATCCGCGGTGAGCCGACCTTCTTGATAATCTCCATACAGTAATCGGTATGGTCGCCCTGGTAGCCGGGGTGGCCCTTCATCTCGACATCAACCCGGCTGTTGAGAATCTCCATACACAGATTCACCTTTTTCTTTTCAGCATAACCTATAATCTTTTTAAAGCCATTGACGCAATTCTTCAGTCCAACATCATCCGGAATGTCTTCGCGGAAACCGGTGAAAGCAATGACACTGGGGAAATGGTACTCAGCGCAGGCATCAATAGTCTCACGCGTTTTTGCGATGACCATATCGTGGTATTTGGGATTGTTGAAGCCCTTGACAAATGGAGGGTCAGGCATGCCGCAGGGCGCAATAGCGCACGTCAGGCCGTGTTTCTTGAGCGTAGCGAAGTCTTCGGGACCAACAAGCTCGACGCTCTTACAGCCAAGCTGCCTGGCAATCAGGCAGGTCTTCTCGATGTCCCAATACTTCGCAAAACACCAATAAACAATGGACTGTTTGATACGGCCTTTGGTAACGGCCCTTTTCCCACCTTTGCTTAAAGCCGCACACGACGTAAGCGACAGCACCGCGGTACCGGCTGTGGCTGCACCAGCCGCCATCCGCAGCATATCACGCCGGCTGATATGTTCGCCTCCCGGCCTGTTTAATTGACTTTCTTTCTTCATATTCATATCCTCACATAGTTAAGTTTTTGTACTGACTATTGATATTCCAATTGACCACAGGCTTGTCTGAAAAACGCGGATTATTCGGTTTTTATCAACTCGCCGGTCGCCTTGTTCCACCGCACGATGCGGACCTTCATACGATGCTCTTTGCCGTGGCAGTCCGTGCAATATGGCTTTGCCTCGGCAGCTCCGGAGGATGAAGCTTCAAAATCTTCGTCGAAGATAGTCTCAGCCCCGGCCAGCAATGGCTCGTGGTCCTCTATTTCTTGAATCTCGTGTCTTGGGTGACACATCATGCAGGTCGGATTGATTTTAGCCTTGGGATACATAATTTCCGGTGGCGTAACGTTATCTTCGTCGCTGCGGTGCCTTTCCGACTCTCCATGACACCTCTCGCAGCCGATACCAGCTAACTCATGGTCCAGAGCAAGCTCTTCTTCGTCAAAATCAAGGTGACACGCCCTGCAAAAAGGATTAGCGACAAAAGATTCATAGCTCGCCTGCTCCTTAACTGCTGCATTCTCAATTTGTCTCTCAACCGTAACCTCTTCAGCCTCGCTTTTGGCACTTGACTCTTCAGGCTCTTTCTTAGACGAGCAGTTTGCTGCAAAAACAAGCAGCAAACTGCTCATTATAAGCCCGCATGCTGTCACGGAGCTTCGCTTCACCAGCTTCATAGTCCGACATCCTTGTATCCTGCTTGCCTTATCTGAGATTTATGTAGATTCAGCATACTCGCCTGCTACACGTATTCCCAGTCCTTCAGCCACTGATAGTGTGTCGGCAGCTTGGTCCACGCCTCATCCATAGCCTCTTGAAGCTCCTTGGCCTCGGCTACATCAAGCTCACGACGTCTCTTGACGGCCTTTGCCATGTTGTCCACCTGGTGGGGGTTAATCATACCTGGGATAGGTGCCGTGATCGCACCCGTCGCCAGGATATAGCGGATAGCCATACGCGCCAACCGGTTGTCTTCTTCTGCATGTGGATTACCAGGCGTACTATCACCCTTAAACAGCGCATTACTGGAGAACGGCTTGATACCGAAAACTCCCACGTCGTACTGCTTCACCGCATCGAACAGACTGTCCTTCGGCCGAACCTTGCTCTTGGCGGTATAGGGTGTCACAGCCACTTGAACAACATCGGGGTAGGTCTCGATCAAAAGTTTTATATGCGGTCGGTCGTGCGAGGAGAAACCAGTGAAGCGCACCTTACCCTGCTTCTTCGCCTTTTCAAGTGCCTTCATCATCTCATCCACCTCGCCTTTGGTGTGCCGACTGCTTTGCTCGTGCATCGTAGGCCGCCACAGATCAATGTAGTCCAGCTTCGCTATCCTCATACCCTTGTCCAGGGTCTGCAGCAGCGCAGGGGCCGTCCGGAACTTGGGGTTCCGCATTTCTTCCTGGTACCATGAGAAACCGAGGAACATTGCATCGCGTCTTCCTCTCAGCGCTTCTGCGTAGGCCTGAACCTCTTCTCTCGTGCACGCATCGATATAGTTAATCCCCGATTCGATACATCGCGTAACGACATCACGACGGTTCTTCTTGAAACCATCGCTGTTCAAATCAGCACTCAGCCAGCCCCCGCCTTTGAACACGCCGGGGACCATCTTATCGACGCGCTTCCAGTGACCGCCGAGACACACGGCCGAGACCCAGAGCCCGGTTTTCCCGAGCCGGCGATACTCCATCTCAGGATTGTAGCTGCGGGTTTTCCTGACCACAGCATCAGCCTCACCGGCCCGTGCAATTTGGCTTCCAGAGGCACCTACAGCCAGACCCGCGGCAGCAATCGCGCCGTCGCGTATAAAATCCCGCCGGGTCAGATTGTTTGGCTTACCTTGTTGCTTTTTTTGTTTCATACCTTATTCCTTAAAACTATTGCTTGATTGTAGTTTTTATCACAAGATTATACTTCACGCTTCGCGTTCAACTTCTCATAGCAAGCCTTGAGATAATCCCGAGATTTGGCCAGGTTTGCCGCCATCACGTTTACCTCCAGATGCCCGTGCATAAATGGATTCACATATCCACGATATCGAATCTCTGCCAGAGTCTGTATCCAGGGCGTCATATCAGTCGGCCCGATACCCGGAAGCTGCTGAGAATCACTATGGTGTTGCCACGCGTAGAAAAAGAAAAGCTGCCTGCCGCAGATGCGAATCGCCTCAGGCACCGAAGCCTTAAGCGCCTGTATGTGGTACGGAGCCAGCGCAACGCCTAACCTCTTTGAAGTGTTAATATCGACGAACGCCTTGAGCGAATCGGGCGAGTTCAGCAGCGCATTACCGTGGTTTTCAATAGCGAGATATGAGTTATATTTCTCAGCCAGCTCAACCAGAGGCTTGAGGCTCTCGATAAACTGTTTCATCCGCCCAGTCAGTTCCTTAGGCTTGCAGGGTCCCGCACTACCCTGGATGGCTACTCCGCCGCCCGCCTTGCCTAATAGCTCGGCGTAACGTTCGTATCCGCCCTGATAGACTGAAAAAGCGAACAGTTTCAACTTGTACTTTGCCAGCAGTTTTTTCAGGCCCTCTGCGCCCAGCCGTTTGGCCACATCGTCGAGATGTGGACAGCCCTCGTGCGCCGACCAGATGTCAATCGCCTCGAATCCTAATTTCGCTATCCGCGCACATGCCTGTTCGATTGGAAGCTGCATGAAATGTATCGAAGATGTTGACAGCCTCATCCGCCATCTTTTCCTGGCAGTCTTTTGTGCCAATGACGGAAGAACCGGTGCTGCAATCCCAGCTCCTGCTCCCGCGCTCAAAACTTTCAAAAAATCACGACGTGTGCAAGTAATTGCACTAATCCTCTTTTCCTCCTTGTTAACATCGGACATAACGGCTTTCATATACCATCACCTGTCTCTGAATAGTTAATTATAAAAATGCTATTATGCATATTCCTCTCGTTTTGTCAAACGATTTTCATAAAACCTGAGCCCGAAAAGCCGTTGAAATCTTCGTGAGCAAATGCAGATATAAAAGCTCATTTTAACAAAAACCTAAAAGGGCCGCTGTGAAATGCAAAATTAAAGTCTATGGTAGGACACTACACCAAAAGAATCGTGTTCTATCCGCTCCCAGACATTTTCGTCGTATTCCTGGTCGGGCCACCGAGTTTTGGCGATACGAAGTAACACTAATCCGATGCGAGATACTTCTTCTTCTTTCAGGTTTATGCCAATTACTACGCCTGAGGGAGGCCTCTGTTCCATCATCTTACTGAATGTCCTTGGGCTTAACGTATTCGTAATCTCACGCTTCGAAGCCGGCAAGACACTGGCAATTTCGCACCCATACCAGCCGGATGTCAGTTCGAGATAAATATCGCATCCACTTTCAAGGGCATAAAGAGGCGCAAGAGTAGCTATCAATTTCGGCTCTTTTATCTTTTGGGCCACTTCCTTAGATATCTGATGCACTCTCATAGGGACCCAGCTCTGAGGCCTGAATATCCTCACTGTCCTTTGAAGTATAGGTTGAGAAGCGGCCTGTGAAAAAGCACAGGCAATTACCACAATCGAGGCTGTTCTAAAAAGCTTATGCGGATTACCCGCCCCAAGTTTTCTTAAATACAAAAGTGGATACGCAAAACTAACTATTATGAAGGGTACCAGTTTTGCAAAGTGCTCATACAAAACGTCAGGAGTGCATAAGGTAATTACAAAAAATATCACCGGCACTAAAACGGCAAGCAGCGCATTCATCGAATTCGATATCTCTAACTTGCGTCGACACCATACAATCAGCACAACAAGACAAATAGCAACGAGAAAAGGAAAAATGCCGCGAGGTTCCGTAGCGTAGGTAAGTATTTCTGCAAATTTTCCATACAGCGTTTCTCCCATCATCAAGTTCGTCCTGTGTATCAATCGCATCCTCAACAAAGGCATTTCGAAAACGTTTATGAAAAAAGCGTGTGGCGCCTGAAGCATTGTCCATAAAGGCAGAATCAAAACGATAACGGGAGCAATCAAAAAAGCAAAGACGGTTTTTAGCCTTTCTTTGGCCGACCCTGCGCGCAGGACCAGCAGCATTATGAAAAAAAGCAGCAGGATAAAAACCGCTGTGAAATCCATGCAGGAGGCCAATGTAAGCAGGGCGCTCATAATCCAGATTCGCAGATAATGGGAACTTTGCTTAAAATCGGCAGATATAAACAACCAGAAAGATACCAAAACACACAATATCATAAAATCCTGGTTCACGGCAAATCCACTGACCCTACTGAAATGCCCATTGAACACACACATGATGGCCATTGTCATACCCAACAGCCAGCCCGCCATGGGAAACGCGGAAAAAATATGCCTGAAAATGCCGATGATGGATATCACGATGAGTATATCACATATGACCGTCAGCAATCTTGCGGAAAAAAGGTAGTACGTCGTATTCAAGACCTTATATACTGCCGCACAAAGGAAAGGATGATAAGGCATCTGGGCTACACAGGCAAAATCCCTGTAAATCATTTTACCCTTCGTCAGCAGCACACCGGCAGCACACGATGCGTGTTCAGCATTCAGAGCTTTTTTGCCCATACTGCTCGAAAAGATAAAAAACGAAAGCAAAATTAACACCAGGCAGGTTGAGCTCTTGACTATTCTTAATACAGTCCGATCATCCATTTTCAAACCTGTCCTGTGCGATACCCCCTACGTCACTATCTCAAAATCAAAAACTAACACTATTATACACCCCCAGAGTCACTATTTCAAAAAAATTAAATATTAAAAGGTTCATCTTAACGATAATACAGCCTGTAACAAACTAA
>CAYVIT010000146.1:0-7096 GCA_964451425.1 uncultured Pirellulales bacterium | reverse complement strand
CTAAACATACAAGAAGACCAACCTATAATCTATTTTCTGGTTATGATTGCGACGTAGCCGCCGTCGCGGTCGAATCCATCTGCGGATGGCAGGGTGAGTAATTCGGATTCGAGTTCGAAGCCGGGATTTTGCTGTAAAAAATCTTTTACACGTTCACTGTTTTCGGTTTTTTGGATGCTGCATGTGCTGTAGCAGATTTTGCCATTCGGCTTTAACATTTTGGCGGCAGTATCGAGCAGGTCACTTTGTGTTTTGTTAAGTTTTTCTATCGCTTTGGGATTTATTCTATATCGGGCCTCGATGCGCTTCGCCAATACGCCGGTATTGGAGCAGGGGACATCCAAAAGAACAGAATCGAATTTAGAATTGAGAATTGAGAATTGAGAACTTTGAAGTTGCTCGTATGGAAGGATATTGACGCAGGTTATGCCAAGGCGGGATGTATTTTCTTTGACGGATTTTAGGCGCTCCGAGTCGATGTCGGTTGCGATAATCTTTGCCGAATCTTTGGTAAGCTCAGCCAATTGAGTTGTCTTTGTGCCCGGAGCGGCGCATAGGTCGAGGATTTTCCATTCGGGCCGGGGATTCAAGAGCCGAGCCGGCAGCGAAGCTGTTATGTCCTGAACGGTGAACAGGCCTTGTTTAAAGCCGGGCAGTTCGGTTATCGCTCGCGGACTTTTGAGTTTTATCATGCTCGATGCTTGTGGAGTATCGATAGGCACGATATCAAAATCGATATCTGCCTGACTGAATTTATCGGCTAACTGCTGTGTTGTTATATTCAGCGTGTTAGGCCTGATGTAGATGCCGGGCCTGCGATTGTTTGCAAAGCAGATTTGGCGCACTTGTTCTGCGCTGAACTCGCTGAGCCAATCGGCTACGAGCCATTGCGGAAGTGAAAAGGCGAGGCTGAGATAATCAGCCGATGAAGCCTGCGGGTCGGGGAGAATATCCGTATCGAACAGACAGCCGGTCGAGAGGTTTTGTGGAAGTGTTCCTCGGGGCCCGGCCTGTGATAGCGGGACCTGGCGGTTTTTGATGTGTCTTGTTATTTGGCGCAGGACCGCATTTACAAAGGCAGTTTGTTTCTTACCTGCGACGGTCTTGGCAAACTTGACTGCCTCGTTGACGATTGAATACTCCGGGGTCTGGGGACAATAGAGAAGCTCGAAAGAGGCAATCCGTATAATATTGACCAATTTCGGCTGTATTCTCTCAACAGGACAATCGGCGAATCGTGTTATCACATAATCGATAAGAATGCGATTTCTTATCGTGCCGAAGACGATGTCGGTTGCCCGCTGGGTTTCACTGGTTTGCCGGAGCAAATCGTTTAAGATGGCGGCGATGTACCCGCGTTTTGTATCGAAGCGATTTAAGGCAGCCAATGCGATTTCGCGTGCCGTTTTTTTGCTTTGGCCGGTCATTTTACTGCTCTATCTTGATAAAGCTGTCACCCGCCTGGGTTTGGTGACCGTTAATGAAATCCCTGAAGTCCATAAGGCGGGAGCCGGTGGGCTTGATTTTAGTAATCTTCAAGGCGCCTTTGCCGCAGATAACATCGAGCTTTTCATCGAGTGTTCCGAACGTCAGGTGAGCCGGATTCGAGGTCTCAACTACTTCGGCCATTGCTATTATTACCCGCAGTCCGCCTTTGTCGGATTCGGTTTTTTGGGAGACATACATTGCCGAGGCGCCGGGCCAGGGCCAAAAGCCTCGTATCTTTCTGTGCAGCAATTCAGCAGGCTCGTTAAAGTTTATATAGCCATCGGATTTTTTCAGTTTCTGCGCCAAGGTGGCCTTGGAGTGGTCCTGTGTGTTATAAACGGCCGTGTTTTTTGCAATTTGGTCAATAGCGTTCAGCAGCAATGGTGCGGCCGTTTTTGCCAGTCTGTCGTGGAGCTGACCGGCTGTTTCGTCAGGTGCGATATCGGTTTGTGATTGTGCGAGGATGTCACCGGCGTCCATTTTTTCAGCCAATGTAATTATACTAACGCCTGTTTGTTTTTCCCCATTGATAATGGCCCAGTTTATGGGTGCAGCGCCGCGGTATTTGGGCAGCAGTGAAGCGTGAACGTTGATGGCGCCTTTGGACGGCAGATTGATTAGCTCATTTCCGATTTTCTGACCGAATGCTATTACGACAATCAGGTCCGGCCCATAAGCTGATATTTCTCCTATCATCTGCGCGGCGTTCACGTTGTCGGTTTCGATACAAGGTATCGAATTTGAATCCGCCCAGCGGGCCACCGGTGTCGGGGTCGGTTTTCTGCCTCTACCAGCGGGGTGGGGCGGCTGGGTTACTATAAACCGGAGATTATAGCTGGAGCGGGCCAAAGCATTCAGGCATTCAAGGCCGAATTCTCCGCTGCCAAGAAAAATTATTTTCATAATACTCGATGCTCGATTCTCGATACTCGATGCTCAAGTACCGGGTATCAAGTTTTCATGATTTATCCTTCACGCTTTTGTTCGTGCACTTGTCTCAGTTTTTTTAGCTGTCTTCGGTGTGCGATTTTTGCGGCCTGTCCCATCCGGCTGACGATAGTTACGCCGTTGATATGGTCATTTTCGTGCTGGAGCGCCCTTGCGAAAAGGCCTTCGGCTTCCTCGGTAAACTGCTTGCCCTCGAGGTCGGTGGCGGTCACTTTGCATTTTTTGTATCTTCGAATTTTCGTGTAAATGTTCGGCACGGAGAGGCAGCCCTCTTCGGTCGAATCAAGCTCACCGGTCGGCGTAACAGCTGGATTTACAAAAACTTTGACAGATTCTCTGCTTCCATCAAGCGATATGATAAAGAGGCGCAGAGGCACACCAATCTGCGGCGCCGCCAGTCCGACGCCTTTGTTCTTCAGCATAATATCAATCATCTTTACGACCAGCCGGCGGATATTATCGTCGATTTTTTCAACAGGCGAGGCCTGCCCGGCCAAGACATCAGCCGGATAATGGGTGATTTGACATTTTTCAAAATCTATCATTTTTCACACCTCGTTGCCCTTAGATTGATACTTGAGCTTGGCCCTTATTGGTTGTCGAATTCGTCGCCGTCGAAGATGTCGCCGAGGTAGTACTTTCTTACGGTCTCGTCGCGGACAATCTCGGCCGGTGAGCCGGAACCTATGACCTTTCCATGGTCGATAATATAGGCCTTGTCAACAATTTCAAGCGTCCTCTCAACATTATGGTCGGTAATGAGAACACTGAGCCCGGAAGCGACAAGGCGGCGAATTTCCTGCTGCAGGTCTCCGACGGCAATAGGGTCAACGCCGGTAAAAGGCTCGTCCAGGAGAATCAACGAAGGGTCTGTTACCATAGCACGGGCAATTTCAAGCTTTCTTCGTTCGCCGCCGGACAGGAACCTTCCCTGGCTTTCAGCAACCTCGCGAAGCGAAAAACGGTCAATAAGCATATCGGCTTTTCGGTCCCGCTCGGCTTTTGTGATAGACATAGTTTCCAGAATCGCATACAGGTTGTCCCTGGCGCTGAGGCGCTGAAAGATGCTCGGCTCCTGTGAAAGATAGCCCATACCGAGACGGGCCCGCTTGTACATCGGCAACTTTGTAACATCCTGGCCCTTAAAGAAGACCTGGCCGCCGTATGGCGTAATCATACCGACAATCATTCTAAAGGATGTGGTTTTTCCGGCACCGTTCCTTCCGAGCAGTCCGACAATTTCCCGCTGTCCAACCGCCACAGATATTCCATCTACAACAGCCCGACCGGAATACTTCTTTACCAATCCACGTGTTTCAAGAAGTGTCATATTTCGTCTTTCGTATATCGTATCCCGTATTTAGCAGGCGGTATTATACCAGTAATCCTAACCAAAGCAAGCCGTATTTAGTCGTTAATCTCCTTATTGTTCGCTATTGAACAATTATCGAAAGGACCTATAACCTGTTTTTTCATTGAAAGCCAATAAATATTCTGGCATTTCGACGGATTTTTTGCTATTGAATGGGGTGTTGCAAAAGACAAAACTAAATATTTGCCTGAGGATGTGTATGTTTGCGGTTCTAAGTGATATACATTCAAATCTCGAAGCTTTGACAACGGTTCTGGCCGATATCGAAAGGCGCGGTATCAAGACAATATATTGTCTCGGTGATGTTGTCGGCTATGGAGCAAACCCAAAGGAATGCCTGGACCTGATTATAGAGAAGAGCAAGTGGTGCGTTCTGGGCAATCACGACTACGCGACCCTTTATGAGCCGACAAACTTTAATTACGGGGCAGAACAGGCGAGCTTCTGGACCCGCTTTGTTCTCGAAACCAACGAGGAAAACAACTCTCCTGAGGCGCACGTCAGACGCTGGACTTTTCTCGGTCAGATGCCGATGCGCCAGAGACTAACGACAAAACTGGGAACGGAAACAGCTCTGATAGACTTTGTTCACGCCTCGCCGAGAAAGCCAATTAACGAATACATCTTTCCCGATGATGTTTACACCAATCCGGCGAAAGTTCGGCTGCTTTTCGAGCGTGTCGAACATATCTGCTTTGTGGGTCATACGCATATGCCGGGCGTATTTCTTGATGAGCCGGACTTCTATCTGCCCGGTGAGCTGGACAATTTTTATCCGATTATCCCCGACGAGAAAGCTATTATCAATATCGGCTCCGTTGGACAGCCAAGAGACAAAGACAAGCGGGCAAGTTACGCATATGTAGAAGGTAACGAAGTGCGCTTCGTGCGGCTGGAATACGATTTTGAAACTACTATAAAAAAAATACAGGCAATTGAACAACTGGACAACTTTCACGCCGAAAGACTACGGGACGGCAGATAGAAAATTATAGACCTTTGAATATTAAATGGAACATTACTACACAAATAAAGCAAAGATGTCATTCCCGCGAAAGCGGGAATCCAACCGTTTTATCAGCGTTTTCCGGACTCCTGCTTGCGCAGCAGTGACAGTCCGTCTGTTCCTTTGTTTATTCAAACATCAATAAGAGGTGAGAATGAATTTCAGGACGGTTTTAGTTTTGTTAGTGGTCGGCTTTGTCGTGTACTGCGGCCTGCTTGTTCTTGAAACCGGGCTATTTGAAACCTGCCAGCCCGGCAGAGACCACTATATACTCCTACAGAATGCAACAGTTAGTGAAAGTGCAGAGAATACAAAGACCGTACCGGCAGAAAAGGAGGTTCTGGAAGCGGCTGATATTATTCGTTTGTGGGCCAGTGACGCTCAAGCTAAAACTGTTTCGTTAGGTTCGTTTGATCCCAAGAGCAATTTTATGTTACAACTGGAATTGAGCTCAAAAGGGGCAGCCATCAGGAAGGCGGTCTTTAGCAGATTCGACGACCGTGATTATAAAAACCCCAAACCCCTCGAAATCCTATCACCGGTGCAGCTACCTGACGGCAGTGAAGTTTTGTCAATGGCCAATACAAGCTTTGTATTTGTAGAGCAGCAACTGCAACTTTCTCTCGATAAACTGCACTGGGAAAGCCTTGGAGGTGAAAAAGGGACGGATGGCTCTCAACAAACGGCACGCTTCGAGGCGACAATTAAAGTTCAAGATACGAATGAGCCGGTTATTAAATTGATTAAGACTTATAAGGTTACCCCCGACAGCTACCTGCTGGAATGCGATTTCACGGTCGTGAATCTGACGGACAGCGAGCAAAAAGTGCGTTTCAATTTAGACGGGCCAGTCGGTATTGGCAGGGAAGCTATCAGGAGCGATATGAGAAAAGTCGTTGGCGGTTTCCTAACATCCGAGGCAGAGGTAGTCTCGTCTCGAAAGGGAATTCAAAGTTCGTTTCTGGGTAGAAAATTGGGTTTGAAGGATGCTACGCTCAAATACCGGCAGGCGCAAAGCAAGCAGAGCAGAGAAGAGGCAGAAAAGTATCTACGGATAAGCCACGAACGAGCTGGATTTCATTTTTTGTGGGCCGCAACGACAAATAAGTACTTCGCTGCCATATTGAGACCTGTGCCGGATGAGGGCAAGGACTACTGTGATTGGGTGAAAGATAAGAAAGGGTGGTTCTACAATCCCGACGGAGATGAGCGCGGCGATAGCGGCGATGAAACCATCGGAGTGGATTTGAAAATCGCACCAAATACCCTATCTCCAGCAGGCCAGGCGGGCAGCGCAAAAACGTACAACTTCCAGCTTTATCTGGGCCCGAAGGATAAGAGTCTCTTCGATAAAAACGAGCTGTATAAAAAGCTGGGCTTTGTCGAGACGATAGATTTTTTGGCCTGCTGTTGTCCGGGTTGGATTATAAGTCCGCTGGCTTTCGGGATACTGCGGATAATGAAATGGATGCATGGCTTTTGGCCCTACAACTACGGCGTTGTGATTATCATATTAGTTTTCCTGTTTCGGCTTGCTATGCATCCAATTACGAAAAAGAGCCAGGTCTCGATGAGCAAAATGACTAAGCTTGGCCCAAAGACTGAAGAGATAAAGAAAAAATACGCCAATAACAAGACCGAAATGAACAAGCACATAATGGCCCTTTATAAAGAACAGGGCGCCTCGCCGATAATGGGATTTCTTCCGATGATGGTGCAGATGCCGATTTGGATTGCTCTTTGGAGCGCGGTATACGCCGGTATTGAACTGCGTGGGGCAGCGTTTTTGCCGTTTTGGATTACCGACCTTTCGGTACCGGATGCCTTAATCAGATTTTCAACGATAACAGTGCCTTTGCTTGGCTGGAAGATAGAATCGCTCAACCTGCTGCCTCTCTTGATGGGTTTGGCGTTTTATCTTCAGCAGAAATTAATGCCGTCGCAGGCAGCGGCGGCATCGGCCAATTCCCAGGTCGCTCAGCAGCAAAAAATGATGATGATTATGATGCCGCTGCTGTTCCCGCTGATGTTATACAAAGCCCCGTCGGGAGTGAATCTGTATATTATGTCGAGTACCTTTGCGGGCGTTTTTGAGCAGTATGTCATCCGCAAACACATCCGGGAGAAGGAAGAGGCCGAATCGAAGGGGCTGGTTGCAGTAACAAGCAAGACCGGCGGAAAAGTCAAAAAGAAAAAGCCCAAGCCATTCTACAAAACGTAATTGGTAAATGTACGAGCTTGATGATACTATCGTAGCCATCAGTTCTCCGATGCCGGGTCAA
>CAYVIT010000145.1:0-7114 GCA_964451425.1 uncultured Pirellulales bacterium | reverse complement strand
ACAATGGATGAAAACAAACCTAAATACTGTGATGATGATGGAACAGAAATCAATCCAGGCCTAATCCCTAAGCCCGATCTATGCATCACTTGCAAGAAAGATGGACAGTCAGGAGAAGAAGAAATCCTGTGCAATCTGACAAGGGCTGATCAGCAGGGAGAAGGAGAATTCATTTGTGATGCATATGAGCCAAGAGATATTGATGAGTAGTGAAAGTCGATTAGGGGAAGCAGGAAGGTCGTGGTCAGTGTGATTAATCACTACGAGGGCTGTGCTATGATGGTGGGGGCAAAGACCCAAGGCAATGAGTTACCTGCTTTCAGGTACAAACTCAATTGCTCCAACATCAACTGTATTGCCATACAATCGATTATTCCGAAGAAAGTCCCTGGTGGTTATTCCTTCGTTAGATCCAGCATCACACGCAGGGCATCCTGCTTTCAACCGAAGGTCAAATTTCCCATAATTCTCGAAAAAGTCGTTATAATCGGTAATGACCATGTTGTGGTCTATTTGTCCGATGTCGGGCTTCGAGGTGAACTGCGTGGCCAGGTTGTTTCGAATTATGTTGTTGGTACTTTCCCTGCCGTCTTTGTGTTTGTCAATCACTATCCAGGGCGGGCCGGGAGATTCCTGGTTTATGTCAACTACGGTGTTATTGATTATCTTACAGTTTCTTGCCCCGCCAAGAGTAATACCATGCCAGTGGTCAACAATCACAATATTGTTGGCAATCACCCAATTCTCATAGAAACCGTCAAAGCAGCCTATACCCTGCGGCGTGCCCTTGTACTTCTGGTTGGGGTCGGAATGATTGATGATTAAGTTTGCCTCTATTACCACATTCTTGACAGTCCCGGTGCCTACTCCCCCCGGACCAACACTCCAGGATTGAATTCCATCATCATGGTTATCATCGACCTTGTAACAGTTCTTAATGATGTTATGCCGGTAAACACTGTGATTGCCCTGGGCCATTATCCCATCCCCTGAGAAGTTCTCAATAATGTTATTCTCGACAATGTTATGTTCTCCCGAGATTGCCATTCCGTGGCTCACATTGAGCAAGTGATTATTCGTTAGACGGATTCGTGTTCCCCCGACCAGGAAGGCGAAGCATGATTTCCTCACCCAATCATCGGCTGACCACCCTGACGAGTCTCTAACGGAGAACAACATGCAGTTTTCGATTGAAATATCACTTGCCTTATCCGAGACATCTACCAGAGTGTGCCGAGTGTATGCTTTCGCATTTTCAGGACTTATACTTATCCCCTTAATATGCCAGAATCGTGCCTTTCCAATTTGGATACGGCTCACCATCGGATTCTCCCCCTTCAGCCCTTCTATCGTGACGTAGTCATCATTTTCACCGTTAAGGACAATTGCTCCGTGATAACCGCTACGCAGAAAAATTGTGTCCCCGGCATCGAACACTTTCTTCCGGGACAATACTTCCTCCAGACTCTGCCAGGGGAATTCAACTGTGCCAGGGTTGCCCATGTCCCCATTAACAGGGTCAACGTAATAAGAGGCTCCCCATAGAAGATTGGGAAAGATTAAGCAGAAAATCAAATGCTGAATTAACTTACACATTGTACTGGATACCTCCTGTCCTTGAGTTATTACCATTTTTGACTGACTACTGTTTTTTCACCCGATTCTTACCTATTCGAACCTACCAACCACTATACCACAGATTGTGATGTTGTCAAGCAAGGGCAAAAACTATCCCTACTCCATTTATATCTTATTATAACTCAAAGAATCAGCCCCACAGGTCTTATCATCAATAGTTTTTAGATTGTATCAAATGCTGGAGAGTTCTGAGGCATTCCCCTACTGTTCTTGCTCATCGTCATCCTGGTCATTCTGTGAAGACTGTTGAATCTCTTCAATAATCCGCTTGGCTTGCTCTACATGACTAGCCGGAACGAGCACACGTGGAACCATGCCATCAAGACAATAAGCCCCTTGTAGATGCTCGTTGGTGATCTGAACTGGGATTCCTGCGGTCTCAAGATTTGCTTTCATCAGATAGGCAAACGTAATATCGCTTGCAGCAAAGACCTCTACGTATTCGTCCATGTGAGCACCTCTTTCGCTCCAATATTCTTGCGATATGACTTACATTACCAGAACTCCCAACCACTATACCATAGATTGTGATGTTGTCAAGCAGGGCAAAACTGTCCCAATTGTATTAAATCCTGATAAGAATTAGAAAAGAAAAACAACAACCCACCCCACAAGGTCTCACCACCAATAGTTTTTAAGTTATATTTAATCCTGGAGAATTCTGAGAGGTGTGTGTAGTTGCCCCTACTCTCACTCCACCAACTTCAATCCCAGCCCCACATTTGCCTGTCGAGCTTTGTCGAGATAGTCATTTTTAATAGAAAGGTAGAAACGGTGTGTACTTTCGAACGAAGAGTGCCCGGCCAAACAACTACCTGAATGAAACCATCCCTGACCCTGCTGACTTTTTTAGGTTAACAGTCTTCTCACTTCCATCAACCGTCACCCGATGCTTGCCAAAAAATGCAGAGATACGGCAATAACCATCTTTGTCTGCCTTGCCTTTCCACCGTGTCCACCACTGGTTGAATATCAGGTCGCGATAGGCCTTGGCAGCAGGAGTAGGGGTCCAGTCACGTAGGTAAAGTGAGGACTGAGGAATCCAATTCGCACGTTCCCAGAAGCCCCACATAAGGATACCCTTAACAGCAGGATGGGCGAAACAGATACGATAATATTCCGTTAATGCCTTCGCTTTCGCTTGTTCCTGTTTGGGTGTGAGCTTCACGTCTCGGCGTTGATAAACGTGGGAACGTTGGCCCGGGAAATTGAACTCGGTTATGCAGATTGGTAAACCTTCCTTGGCAAGTTTGTCGAGTGCATGACGGAGCTTATCCGGATCGAATGAGTCACCGTGCAGATGCCCCTGCACACCAACACCGTCAATTGGAGCTTGTTCATCGAGAAGACCACGGATGTGCTTGATGTAATCATCAAGCCGGTTGCCCGTCAGAATGTCGTAGTCATTCAGATACAGGCGTGCTTCGGGATCGACTTGCTTGACCCAGGCAGCCATCTGCTTTGTGATGCCTGCCCCGAGACGGTCAGCGTAATAGTTGCCGTGGACCATCTCATTATTGAGATCATATTCTGCAAACCTGCCTTTATATCGGCGTGCGATGGTCGTTGCTCGAGTCCTGAGTGTCTCATACAACTCCTTATCGTCCAGTTGTTTTACCCAGTTCTGAACTCGTCCAGGTATGCCCCAGAACAGGTTGTGACCCCGTAATGGGATTTCATTTTCCTCAGTCCATTTGAGGATAGCATCGACAATGGAATAATCCACTTGCCCCTTTCGAGGTTCCATGGCATGCCATTTCAGAGCATTTTCAGTAACCGCCGCATTGAAGTTCGACAAGAATACTTCCTTGTATCGGTGTTCATCTTCAGAATTCATTCTTCCGCTAAACACCGATGACGATATCGCCGCACCGAACCAGAACTCATGCCGAACCTGCTCCACTCGCACACTGGTTCCAGGTTTGGCTTTGATAGTCAATTCACCCATTCGGTTCTGTCGAATCATCCGGTCAATATCAACGCTTCCTGCACTGGCACGAAGTGTGACAGCAATACACAGAACCGTGGATATCCATATCATTTTCGCAAACCAGTTCATTCCCTATGCTCCTTTCTTAGGTTTTTGTGCTTCGCCTATTGAGTTCTTCGGTATTTTGATGGTCTCCATAAGCTCTATAATACCACAGTCATTCGTATTTATCTTGCCAAAAGTATATCAGGAGATGCTGGGTGATAACAGATTGAACATACGTTCGCAACTGCACATGCTCTCAGGAATATATATCTCACAGACCTGAATATCTAACTAAAATAGACAAATCCTGGTCAGGTACTTACTATTCGCTGGTATCGAGAATCGTCATAAATGCTTCCTGTGGTATCTGAACGTTGCCAACGCTTTTCATACGCTTTTTACCTTCTTTTTGTTTCTTAAGCAGCTTCATCTTACGTGTTACATCTCCGCCATAGAGCTTTTGCGTTACGTCTTTGCGAAAGCCTTTGATAGTTTCTCTTGCGATGATTTTTCCGCCAATAGCAACCTGCAGAGGAATTTCAAACTGATGTCGTGGAATTGCCCTTCGCAGCTTTATTATCAGCTTACGACCTCGGGCCTCTGCTTTACTGCGATGGACTATCAAACTCAAGGCATCGACCGCAATCTTATTCACAAGAATATCTATCTTAACAAGGTCGCCGGCGACGAAATCGGTAAACTCATAATCCATCGTTGCATAGCCGCGACTGATACCCTTGAGAAGGTCATAAAAATCATATACTATCTCGGCAAGCGGCGCTTTATACTCAAGCATCACGCGGGTCGTACTGAGATAATCGGTTTTTACAAGTTTGCAGCGCCTGGACTCAGCCAGTTTCATAATCCCGCCGATCGAATCGGTCCCGGTTATTACTTCAAGTCGAACAAAAGGCTCGCGAAGCTCTTCGATGTGACTCGGATCAGGCAATTGGCCGGGCGATTCTATCCTCTTAACAGCTCCATCCTTCGTCACCACCTCATAACTAACCGTTGGCGCCGTCTGAACAACCTCTATATCATTCTCACGTTCCAGGCGCTCCTGAACTATCTCCATATGCAGCAGGCCAAGAAAGCCGCAGCGAAAACCGAAACCAAGCGCAGGTGAATTCTGAGGGCTGAATGAAAAACTTGCATCGTTAAGAGCAAGCTTATCAAAAGCGTCCCTCAGCTTTGAATAATCCGTATTATTACCGGGATAAAAATCTGAAAATACCATCTGCATTGGTGGTTTATAGCCCGGCAGTGCCTCCGAAGCCGGCTTGGCATAATCTGTAACTGTGTCACCTATCGTCACATCCGCCAGCTCATGAATATTTGCGATAACATAACCAACCTCTCCGGTGCCAAGTTCATCAACAGCAGTCATCTCAGGTTTGAATTTTCCCAGCTCGGTAATAATATAAGTTCTGCCGCTTCGCATAAAGCTGACCTTTTGCTTTACCTTCAATGAGCCGGCAAAAACTCTAACATAACATATCACTCCCCTGTACCGGTCGCAATGGCTGTCAAAAATTAACGCCGCGGTCGGCTCATCACTTTTGTCCTCCGGCGCAGGAAGAAATGTCACGATTGCCTCAAGAAGTTCATCAACTCCCTTGCCGCTTTTTGCGCTTATCTTGAAAGACTCATTGGCAGGAATCCCGATAATATGTTCGATCTCTTCGGCAACGCGTTCGGTATCTGCCGCGGGCAAATCAATCTTGTTGATGACGCTTAACAGTTCGACATTGTTTTCAAACGCCAGATAAGCGTTAGCCACGGTTTGCGCCTCAACACCCTGGCTGGCATCGACCACGAGTAACGCACCTTCACAGGCGGCCAATGCGTGTGAAACCTCGTAATGAAAATCTACATGCCCCGGAGTATCTATCAGGTTCAGCATATATGTCTTGCCCTGGTGCCGGTAATTCATCATTACCGCTGAGGCCTTGATGGTTATTCCCCGTTCACGCTCGAGATCCATATCGTCCAGAAGCTGTTCGACCTTTTGACGGTCGGTAATCGTACCGGTCAACTCGAGCATACGGTCGGCCAGAGTGCTCTTGCCGTGGTCAATATGCGCTATAATCGAAAAATTTCTTATATATTCGGTAGTCATCCCGTATGTTTTCAGAATTAACAAAACCCGAAACTATTGTAACACAATAAGTTACGCAAGCCAATATATTACCGTCAGAATTTGGGTCCATGAGGCCGTCGATGTGTTTTATTTGAGCGTCTTTTTCGTCCGGGAATGAATCGGCGGCGTCTATTTTTGGGCATTGTGATATTATTGAGCTGGGGGGGCGCAGAGAGCCAGACGGGTTCGATATTGTTGTTTTTTATAATTGTTTTTAATGTGTGCAAATCATGGTTGCTGAAGAATGTGAGGGCGTAGCCTTTTCTTCCCATTCTTGCGGTTCTACCTGACCTATGCGTGTATGCCAGCGGGCCGTCAGGGAAATCATAATTGATCACATGTGTTACATGGCTGAAATCGAGACCTCTGCTTACAATGCCGGTGGCGACAATTGTTTTAAGCTGCTTTTTCTTAAATCGATTGAAAAGTGAGGACCGCTTCGACTGTTCCATGCCTCCGTGTATGATGTCGATCGAGTCAATTTCCTTTTTTAATTTATCAAACAGGTTTTCGGTATTCCTTCGGGAATTACAAAATATTATCGCCTGTGTCGGCTTTGTGTCCTTTATGTATTTAAGCAGGGAGGCAAGTTTCTTGCGTCCGGTGGTCTGCTGAAACTGGTGGCAGAGGCTTTGGGGGGCTACCTGGTCGATATTAAGTTCGAGAGTAACAGGCTCTTTCAAATATTTTTTTGCCAGGTGTTTAATTTCTTTCGGCATTGTCGCGGAAAAGAGCAGCGTCTGGTGTTCATGTATCAGGCATGAAATAATAAATTCGATATCGGTGATAAAGCCCATATTCAGCATTTCGTCTGCTTCGTCAAGTATGAAGGTCTGCACGTGCGAGAGGTTCAAAGTGCTGTTACGGAGAAGGTCGATTAGGCGGCCTGGAGTGGCAATTAGGATATTAACGCCATGGACCAGTTTTGCTTTCTGGATGTCGATTGAAAATCCGCCATAGACCGCAAATGGGGTGATATTAGTGAACCTGGCGACATCCGAGATGGCGGATACGTATTGCAGGGCAAGCTCACGTGTGGGCACCATCACTAATGCCTGTACCTGGTTCTTCGCAGGATTCACGGATTGTATGATTGGTATTCCACATGCGGCGGTCTTTCCGGAGCCGGTTTCCGCCTGGGCGATTATGTCTTTGCCGGCGATAATATGTGGAAATGTTACTTCCTGTATAGGGGTCAATTCCCTGTACCCGAGCTGCTTAAGGGCTTTTAATATCTGGGGCTTTAATTTAAGTTCGGTGAATTTCATTTATAAAAGCAATTACTTTCCATTTCCAGATTGTCACAGTGAGCAATTTCGGCATTATACACAAAAAGTCGTTATCACCGAAACACAAATTAA
>CAYVIT010000144.1:4673-7124 GCA_964451425.1 uncultured Pirellulales bacterium | reverse complement strand
GAGCGCTTCAAGGCCTTCGACCAGCAGTAGTTCAAGGGTGAGCACTTCAAGGCCTACAACCAGCAGTAGTTCAAGGGTGAGTACTCCAAGGCCTTCAACCAGCAGTAGTTCAAGGGTAAGCACTTCAAGGCCTTCAATCAGCAGTAGTTCAAGGGTAAGCACTCCAAGGCCTTCAACCAGCAGTAGTTCAAGGGCAACCTCTAAGCCGAGTGTTAGCCAACCCAGCAGAGTAACGCGAAGCAGTTCATCCAGCAGTAGTACAACCAGCCGGTCTATTGTCTCTCAACCTTCAAACGCCTCCAGCTCTCGCAAGTCCTCCAGCAGCTCTTTCAGTGGCAGGATATTAGAGAATTCAGGTTCAAGCGTGAGAAAACCACCCACGGCGAGCACACGTAGCCGTATAAGCCAGAGTAAGACTTCGCGAATTGGAAGCCCGATCAGTGCTAAAAAGCCATCTGTCTCCACAACGCCGAAATCATCAACTAAAACTTCGAGCAGCCGTATTAGCCAGAGTAAAACCTCACGCATCGGCACTCCGATTAGCACAAGTAAGCCCTCGGTCTCCACAGGGCCGAAATCTTCAATCACAAGTTTTAGCGGTCGTATGAGCCGGAGTAAAACCTCGCGCATCGACAGTCCTGTCAGCACTATAAAGTCTCGTGATGCTTCCACTGGAAAACTTACTGGCAGCAGTAAGCTGGAAATCGGTGCCGACAGGACAGGCAGGAGTAACAGCACAAGTTTCAGCAGCAGACCTTCTTTGTTCACACGGTCGGCAAATGAAAAAAGTTTATCTACCAGGCCGACAAACGAGAGGAGTCAGCATATCAGGTCTGCGAAGGAAGGGAGTCAGCATACCGTGAGAGAAAGAAGAAGAGTGTATGCGGAGCCAAGGACAGCCGGACTTCAGCGCGAAAGAAAGATGGCCGGCGAAAATCGAATGAACCGCTGGAGGGAAAGGTCTTCCGCCGGGAGATACCGTGAACGTACCCAAGTAGTAAATGATATTCACGAACACGAGCACGTATATATTGATTACCATGACCGCGTATGCCGAACAACAGTCTGGCCGAGGAATCGTTTTATGGTGCACTATAGTTGGGGACCGCGCTTTGCATTTAGGTATTTCTATCCGTATTATCATCGCAGATACGTCTTTGTCAGCCTGGGTGGATATTGGCCCCTTGATTACTGCTATACCCGTTATTACTGGTATGGCTGTCACCCTTATCGCTGGTACGGCTACTATCCTATCGCTCGGGAAGTAGGTGGTGACACGTATAACTATTACACTTACAACTACTACGATGATACTCCTGTAGTTGATACCGGCGGTGCGGCATACGATGTCGGTACTGTTGACCACACTACTTTTGCAGATATTCGCGAAAAGCTGGCGCAGCAGGCGGAAGAACCCGCCGAGCCAACGCTGGCAGACCGTTACTTTGAAGATGCTGTCGGGGCTTTCGAACTCAATAATTACGACAGTGCCGCCGAGCTGTTTGCCCAGGCAATGGAGCTTGCACCTGATGATATGATACTTCCCTTTGCATACTGCCAGGCGTTTTTCGCCGCTGAGAGATATACAGAAGCGGCCGAGGTCCTTCGAGCAGCTCTGGCGAAAGTATCGCCCGAAGAGGAAGGCATATTCTATCCTCGCGGGCTGTATTCGAAAGATGATGTTCTCTTCGAACAAATGAACCAACTGGCTGGAAAAGCAGAACTCTACAGCTTCGACCCGGACCTGCAGCTTCTTCTTGGTTATAACCTGCTCGGTATAGGTGAGCTCGACGAGGCCGTCGAGCCTTTGCGACTTGCGACCCTCGATTTGGAAAATGCACCAGCGGCAACAGTGTTGCTTAACCTTTTGGAGAAAATGAGAATCCAGCCCGAAAGGACTCCCAAAGAGGATGCTACCAAGACCGAATAGAGTACGTTCGGGATAAGAAGAGAAACCACGATGAGAAATGGGAATTTGATAATTTGGATAGCCTTCATATCTGTCACAGTCGGTCAGGTTTCTGACACGCTGGCGGGAGACTGGATGGAATTCCAAGTCTATGCCGTAATGGACGACCAGCAAGCCCCGGATATTTATGGAAATGTTGTAGTCTGGGAGCAATTTGTGGATACAGGCTTTGACATTTACGGTGCCGATATTACCGACTCTCTTAATCCTTTTGTTTTTATAATCGATGACGATGTCGATGACCAGCAGGCACCTTCTATTTATGAAAACACCGTGGTTTGGCAAAGTTATGTTGAGACGGACTGGGATGTCTGGGCGGCTGATATTAGCGACCAAGGTGCCCCGCAGTATTATCCTGTTTCGCAATACATCGATATCAACGAGATAGCTGCCGCAGTTCACGGCAATATTGTTGTTTGGCAGGATGACTATCTGGGGGACTGGGATGTTTTGGGTGCTGATATTACGGACCTAAACAGTCC
>CAYVIT010000144.1:0-4573 GCA_964451425.1 uncultured Pirellulales bacterium | reverse complement strand
ATCGTATGGCAGGACTATCGAAATGACAACTGGGACATATACGGCTACAACCTTACTACGCGACAGGAATTTCGGATTACCGATGATCCTGATGACCAGGAGAATCCCGCTATCAGCGGCAACGTGGTAGTCTGGCAGGACAATCGAAACGAATACTGGAACATATATGCAGCAGTACTTAGCGGCCCCGAAGTTGCGCGGTGTTCATCATGGGTTCCGGGTGACATTGACGGGGATTGCAAAGTTAACTTCATCGATTTTACTATAATGGCCGGCTCCTGGCTCGACTGTAACCTTGAGCCGGAGGAAGCCTGTTGGTAATAGAGAGATGGATTATAAAAAAGTACTTTTAAGAAAGGAGACATAAAAATGGCTAAGAATTTGGTTACAATCATGGTGATAATTGCAGTAAGCATGGGCTCGATGTTCATTATCGGCTGTCAGAGCGATGCGCAAACCGGGACTGCTGTTGGTGCCCTGGCTGGTGCCGGCATCGGTCAATTGGCAGGCGGCGATACGGAAGGAACCCTCATCGGAGCAGCCGTAGGCGGAACCGCCGGTTATTTGTTAGGCAATGAGGGCGACAAGAAAAAAGCACAGGCCGAAAGAGAAGGACTGCATCAGGAAATGAATACCGTGATGGTCAAAGTTACCAACAGCAACGGCTCTATCATACAGGTGCCGCTGAGAAAACAAGGTGTTGGTTATGTCGGCACAAGAGGTGAGTATTACGCCACCCTGCCTACCGAAGACCAGCTCCGGCCGGTATACGGTTTTTAGCTGCCAAGTGACGTTCTGTGCCGATTATAATGGATTTGAAAGTTTTATCCCATATAGTGCTTTTCAGGGCTTGATTGTTGAATAAATGGTAGTCTTGCAGTACAATACGCGTTACGAAGTCTCTGGTTGGTGCCTTTTATAGATATGGCAGGAGCTTCACAAGATGACAGCTTTTTGAGTGTAACGAGACCGGGATACAGTATGCAAGCGAATGTGAGAGGCCTGCTATGAATAGGCGGCTGCGTAACGCCCTGAAAGGAATCACGGAACCGGACGCCGAACGCCGTCGCCGGGCGATGGAGCCTTTTGTACGGGCTACATTTGAGACCTTTATCAGGTTCCTGTACCGCTACCTGGGTAATGAAGTAGAGTGTGAGGATGTATTAGAAGATGTTTATGCCGATATATGGGAAAATCCGGACCGTTTGCGAAATGTCACGGGTGAGAAGCAGCTTCTAAGGACTGTATACCTGTACTATATGCGGAAACGCCTGAGGCAGGTTTACAGCAGGATGAACCGGTATTTATCTTTGTCGCAGAGAGACATGAAGAATCTTATGGCCCCTGAATTAGGTGTTCTTGAGATGATGTCACAATCTGAGCTTCAGCAGAACCTCCGCCGGACGTTAAATAAACTCAAGGCACGGGAGCGAAGAGCTATAGAACTCTGGATGACCGGGTTCTCTAACAGGGCAATCGCAAATGAGCTTAAGACAACGGTCGGGGCTGTCAAAATGCTGATATTTAGAACTATAATAAAGCTAAAGCAAATGATGCGGGACTATACTGATGAGGATTGATTTCATATTTTTAGGAACCCATTTTGCAATTATCGGCAAAATGGAAATTCTGTAAAGGAGCAAGAGAAAATGCCTGATACAAAACGAGAAATCCAGGAATTACTGGTTGATTACGCGGGGGCCTTGCGTGATGGTTGCGTGCCGACTTTTCTGAAATCACTTGAGCGTGAGGAAGCACACAGGATAGCTTCTTCCCAGCAGTTTCAGGATGCCGCTGAGATTACGCGAGTTCTTAACGGCGTCGGTTTTGCCGAAAAGGCCGCGACCCCGAATGTGGGTCTGTTCATATCCCGTGTCGATGCCAAAATCTCATCGCGACTGAAAAAGGCCAGGGCATCGTCACGGGGCAGACGCCGAACCGGAGCGAGGTCCATTGACCAAATCGAAAAAAGGACTGAGAAGTCGATATGATTTTGGACTGTCACCAGTGTTCATCCTGCTATTTTGAGGACAAGGAGTCATCCTCGAGGATAAATCCTTCGACAATCTCGCCGCCACAGCCAAAGATGGTTTTCAGAAACGTCCTTGTTGTCTTTGTCTGTATCGAGCTGTACGACAGCAAACAGGAGCTGGAAGAGGCCGCGGAGGAGTTCGCCTCGCTTTCGGACCTTATAGGTAAAAGGCCGATAGTATTGTGTCCAAATGTTCACCTCTCGATTGATAAAGCGCCCGAGAAGCAGGCGGCATATTTGATTTCCGAGCTGGAACAGATGCTCGTTAAGGTCGGCTTCGATGTACAGTGCCTGTCTTTTGGTTACCATAAACAATACGGCATGGAATGTAACGGTAATGTCGGCAGCGTTGTTGGCAGAAGATTTTACGGCTCTGAAGAGAAGCAGTTTCTAAGACTCCTGACTCGACTCGGTGTTTGTCCTCCTGACTCTCAGCCTGAGGACATGCCGTCCTGGGCTAAAACGCTGACCGGGGGGCCATTGTTTAAGGTGCTCAGCAGCCGAAGCCGAACCTACAATGCTGCAAGAAATATACTTCGCCACCAGCTTGATATAGCGGGCGGTGAGCTTTGGACGTGTATGTTGTTTGAAGGCGAAAGAGACCCTATGGGTGACTATATTAACACTTTATATGAAATCATGGAAGATTACCCCGATATAAGGGTACACCGGGCACTTAACCTCAGCGCGCCGGGATTTTCAAACGCCGCGCGCTTCCTTTTTCGAAAGTTTCCTGAGGCAATCGAGCAGGGCAGACTTCGGATTTACAACAGCAAAGTCTCTGACCTGGAGTGCTTGTTATCCAAGTCGGCGGTTCTTCTTGCCTTTCCGCACATACCTCGAAAAGCCGGTTCGCATGCAGGAGAAATATCGTTCGGGATATCCTGTACGGATGAGGATTTTGCAAAGAATTTGATTCAGTGGTATCGAACTTTTCTTGTCGATTCGCGGTTTGGATGGATCCGCACTGAGTCTGAATTGAATGCGGCAATCAATGAATTAGAAGAGGAGATGTTCCAGGAAAAGCGTCAGTAGACTTCGACGAAGAATATCCAACGGGCGTTGGTTTTGGGAATCCGGCTTTTGTACTGATAATATAGAAAACCAAACAGGACCGAAACTATGCACACGGTCTTATCTGTTTTTGTTGTTGCAGCCTACGTGTTGGTACTCACCTTTGTTGCGCTGCGGGCGCGAGCCGCTCGACGGTTCTCAGATTTTTCATTAGCCGGACGCACACTTCCGCTGGCGTTAGTGTTCGGCAGTCTTGCCGCCACCTACGTGGGGCCGGGTTTTTCAATCGGTTTTGTCGGCAGGGGCTTCAAGAGCGGCTTTCTGTTCCTGGGCATCGGATTGGCATATGCGATACAGAACATCCTGGTCGGACTGCTCATTGCGCCTCGCTTGAGAGCCTTAAAAGACTGCCATACGTTGGGCGATGCCATAGGGCAAAAGTATGACCGAAAGTGCCAAATTGTTGCCGGGATTATTTCCGTTAGCGTATGCACGTTTTTTGCTGCGGTTATGGCGCATGCTGGTGGGGTTGTGTTGAATGATATATTCGGACTTCCAAATTGGTCGTCTGTCGTTGTAGTTGTCGGTATTACAGCGTTATACACTACATTCGGAGGATTACGAGCAAGCGTGATAACCGACGCATTTCAATTCTCCACGTTCGCAATATTACTGCCTGTTACGTTGTTATTTGTTCTTATATTTCGCTTCGATGGAGGTGCAGCGGTTTTTGCCAGACAGGCTGCAACTGCTACCTCTGGGGGTCTCGATTCCACATCACTTATTGAGATAGTCGGTCTTGTGGCGGCCTTCTTGCTTGGCGAAACGCTAATACCACCCTATGCAAATCGAGCGTTAGCTTCCAGAACGACACAGATTTCACGAAATGGTTTTATGTTAGCAGGCCTCTTTAGTATGGTTTGGTTCATCGTCATGATAGCGCTTGGCATTGCGGCCCGGACTATCGTTCCTGCGGGTACACATGAAGACCGTGTCCTTTTGAAGTTGGTTGAATCGGTCATGCCTGCCGGTGGTTATGTGCTTTTGTTAGTAGTATTAGTCTCTGTAGTTATGTCCAGTCTTGATTCACTCCTGAATGCCGGTGCCGTGGCCTTTACCCAGGATATTGTTAAACCATTTGCAAAACTACCGGACGAAAAGGCTCTAAATGTCGGTCGCTGTGCAACTATCGTTATTGCGGCTATTGCCGCGGCTGTCGCACCTGCTGTTCCCAGTATCATCGATGGTCTGCTTATCTGTTATACCATTTGGGCTTCAGCGATTCTTCCTGCCCTTATCATCGGCCTGTTGGTGAAGCGCCCACGCCCCCTTGCCGGCATTCTATCAATGGGTGTTGGTACATTTGTTGCTATGAGTGCTATAATATTTTTGTTTATTTTTCCTTCTATAATTAAGGCCCCTGCCATAATTATTCCAGCTCTTGGGGCTGCACTTTTGGCATATGTCCTGGGACATTGGCTCGAACGTTGGTAATTGGTTATTGGTTATTGGTTATTGGTTATTGGT
>CAYVIT010000143.1:2799-7167 GCA_964451425.1 uncultured Pirellulales bacterium | reverse complement strand
TATCATAGAGAATCGAATCATCACCATTTATCATCCGCATTACATGCTTACACAGTTTTCGATGATCACCTGCTGGGCAGGAGCAAAAAGCAGAGATAGAGTTTTCATCAATGTAGAATCTTACCGTATATGGATTACCGGAAGAGCTTTTAGATAAGATTTCAATATGGCTTTTTGTTTTCATGAGTCACCCCTCCCTCCCTCCCTGACTGAGAATTCTGGCGTATACGCTGGAAGAATTCATTCTCATCGATGACTTCGACGCCCAGTTTTTGAGCTTTTTCGAGTTTGCTTCCTGCATCATCTCCAGCGATGAGGTATGTGGTTGTTTTACTTATATTGGAGGACGCTTTTCCTCCGTGGTCTTTGATCGTTTGCTCTATCTGCGTGCGAGTAAAGTTCTTCAGTTTTCCGGTCACGACAATGGTCATTCCCAAAAGGACGTCAGAGCCCTTTTTCTTTGGTGTTTGTGGTTTGACACCCGCATCTAATATTTCGCGAATGACTGCACAATTTTCAGCATCATGCAGATAGTCATAAATACTTTGCGCCATGCCTGTGCCAATCTGGTCGGTGGCTTCCAGTGTTTTCTCTCTTATCTTTTTTGGAGCATCTTTTGGTGCTTTTTTCGGTGCTTTCATGAGAGCCTTGAGTGAACCGAATTTATCAGCGAGTATTTGGGCAGAATGTCCACCGACATTTGGAATCCCCAAAGCCGCTATCAATCGCCAAAGTGGATGTGTTTTGCTTCTTTCTATTCCAGCTATGACATTTTCTGCGCTTTTTGTACCCATCCGCTCTAACTGAGATAACTTGTAAATATCAAGTTTATAAATATCCGCAAAATTCTTGACTAATTTCTTATCAACAAGTTGTTCGATTAAGGCCGGACCTAATGTGTCGATATCCATTTGTCCTTTGCCAACAAAGTATTCCAAGCGTTCTTTCAGTTTAGCAACACAATTTGTATTATCACAGCGCAGATACACACCACTATCGTCTTTTTTAACTTGGCCGCCACATGTTGGGCATTTCGTAGGAATCACAAAGGTTTCACCAACAGAGGATTTCCGGTTTTGTATCTTCACATTAAGAACTTGTGGTATTATCTCGCCAGCCTTTTCGATTATGACAGTGTCGCCGCATCGAACGTCGAGCTTTGCGAGCATGTCGAAATTATGCAGACTCGCCCGCTTGACTGTTGTTCCAGCCAACAGCATCGGTGTCAGATTTGCTACCGGCGTTAAAATACCGCTTTTGCCGACTTGTACATCTACTGATTCGACTACCGTCTCGGCCTGCTCGGCAGCAAATTTGTAGCTTATACACCATCTTGGCGCTCTGCCGGTTGTGCCTAAAATTTCGTAATAGCTAAGCTGGTCGATTTTGATAACAAGCCCATCAATCTGATAATCCAGTTCAAATCTTTTATTTTTCCATTTATTGCATATTTCAATTACCTTATCGATGTTTTCTGCTTTCTCGATATTTGGATTGACAGGTAGTCCGATTCTTTTGAATTTCTCAAGGCTTTCATAGTGAGTTTTCGCAAATTTTTCGCTCACCTGACCCAGTGCGTATGCAAAGAAGGACAAACTTCTTTCCGCTGTGATTCTCGCATCTAACTGCCTCAGCGAGCCTACCGCTACGTTTCTCGGGTTAGCAAACAAAGATTCGCCCTTCTTTTCCTTTTCTTCATTTAGTTTTTGAAATGATACTTTAGGCATATACACTTCACCACGTACTTCAAGCACATCAGGAGCGTCTTCTGCCAGCCGCAACGGAATGGCTTTTATAGTTTTGACATTATTTGTAACATCATCTCCTTTTGTGCCGTCACCCCTCGTAGCACCAAGTACAAGAACCCCTTTTTCGTATCGCAAACTTATTGCAAGGCCGTCAATTTTAAGCTCTACAACGTAGCTGTAATCTTTCGTTCTGAGTCCCTTTTCGATTCTTTTATCAAATGCTTTAAGTTCCTCGGCGCTGTATGTATTGTCGATACTCAGCATTTGAACTGCGTGACTGACACTCTTAAAGCCTTCGAGAGGCTGCCCGGAAACTCGCTGTGTAGGCGAATCTGCTGTTATAAGTTGCGGATTGGCCTCTTCTAATGACTTCAGCTCAGCAAAGAGCTTGTCATATTGCGAGTCGGAAATTTCGGGCTGAATGAGCACATAGTATAGACGGTCGTGCCTTCTAATCTCGGTACGTAGCCATTCAATCCGTTTTTTCACATCAACCGCCATACGATTTAAGTTTATACTCTCGACGGTCCCATTTTGCAACTGCTGAAACAGCAATTTTTGTTTGACGCACCGATGCTTACCGCCATATTATAATAGATATGTATCGGTTTATCCGAGAAAAGAAACGTAACTGATACCTCATTTCACGTGTTTGAAAAATGAAAGAAATAAGTCTGAAAGCCAAGAGTTCTTCCGGTGGTAGCTATGATGTTTCATTCCGGCACGAAGGTGGTCTATTGTTTGTTTCTTGCACCTGTAAGGCAAGTATCTATGGGAACCTGTGCAAGCACAAGACCCGACTTCTGAATGGCGACGAGTCGATGCTCTATGATCGAGGTGATGCGCCGGCGCTGCGAGAAGTACAGAAATGGTTAAGCCAGAGTTCATATTCAAACCTCTTAGCAGAGTATGATTCTTTAAAGAAGCAAATTGAGGACGCGAAAAAAAAAGAGAGAAAGCTTCGACCTCGAATCGAAAAAATGCTAACGGAGGGAATTCCTATTGGAGCGAACAAGTCATGACGTCCGGTGCAATTGCTCAATTCGCTTTTTTGCATTCTTGCTCATAACAATTAATATATATCCTTTTCAGCCTTATTTTGCAAGATTTTGATTATCATAGCTGCCGATAGTGCGGTAAAATTTCCACAAGAAAGGTAGACATCTAAAGCATAACAGGTTATCATCAATAAACACAAATAGCCTGTGAATACGTGATTTTTGGCAATAGAACGATAACGTTTTTATTTTTTTGCAAACCGATATGTCGAATTGTGCATAACCAAATGTTTGGGCAAGAGCAAAAATGGATAAAAGTGAAGATTTGACAAAAGCTGTTCTTGAACAGGCACGGGAGATAAACGGCAAAAAGAAGCTGGCATGTGCCCAGGCGTTTGAACTGGCCAATGAATTCCAGGTGGAAGTGAGTGAGATTGGGCGTATCTGTAATCGGCAAAAAATAAAAATCTGTAAATGCCAGCTTGGCTGTTTTTCATAAGTCAGTTATCAGGATAAAAAAATGAAGCCGTTGAAAACAAGATTTAAACTCTGGCTAAGCAGCGAGGATGCCGAAGGAGTCTTCGGCGACGGCAAATGGCGGCTGCTAAAAAGCATTGATACGGAAGGCTCTTTAAGAGCGGCCAGCCAGTCGCTTCATATAAGCTATCGAAAAGCGTGGGGCGACCTGAAGAAGGCCCAGCAATGTCTCAATGTCCCTCTGGTCGAGAAACAGCGAGGAGGTGCTTTGGGCGGCCGAACCGAACTGACCGAGCAAGGCAAAAATTGGGTAGATGCATATACAAGATTCCGAAGTGATATCGAAAAGGCGGCAGAAAAAGCTTTTACAAAGCACATCAGGAGACTTGTAAAATGAAAAAAGCAACGAAAAGTTGTACACTATGCGCTGATGTTTGTGCTTTTAGCCTTGTAGAGCTTTTAGTTGTCATTTCCATTATTTCTCTGCTGATGAGTATAATACTGCCGGCTTTAGACAGGTCAAAATCTATAGCTAAACAGACCGTCTGTCAAAGTCGACTAAGGCAATGGGGCCTGGCGTTTGAAGCTTATTGCACAGACAATGACGGTTTTTATCCGCATATTGACGGCAGAGACAGAACAGAAATTGAACCTCAAACACCGCAAGATTTCGCAGATTATTATTATGGGTGGGTGGACGTTTTGCCATCTTTTATAGGATTAAAGCCCTGGCGGGATTATGCACTATATAACAAGCCGGGCACCGATACCATTTTTCAATGCCCTTCGGCAATCATTCTAAATGGCGCCAACTATAATTATCCCTACGAAAGGATTGGATACTTTTCTTATGCGATGAATTCCTGCCTTGAGCTTGACGGCAACTGCTGGCCACCGTACTTTCCCTATACAGACCCAACGGGCGGAACCAATAATATGCCAAGTTTTCTGAACGCCGCTTTGATAAGGTTTCCCTCAAGAGTAATCCTGCTATATGACCAGCTTCTTGACCCCCAACTGGGTTACGACGGCATCAAGCTCAATCGCTCTGCGGGCCGATACTGCGGTGCTTATCCGAGAGAATTCAGCGCCCGCCACAGAAAAGGCAATAACGGTCTGGGCGGCTCGATATTATTTTGCGACTA
>CAYVIT010000143.1:0-2699 GCA_964451425.1 uncultured Pirellulales bacterium | reverse complement strand
GCGGACTATATGAATGAAGAGGTTGAGGATGACGACTACCACCGATTTGTCGACCTCGGCAGCCGTTTCTGCAGTGTTACAGGTATAATCGAACAATACGACGGATATAAAAACTATTACGAATGGGATTATTATCAATTGCTCACAACCAGGACCGGGGATTTGAAACGCTATACACCCGCAGATATTAACGGCGACTGCAAGGTGGACTTCCTGGACGTAGCCGAGCTTGGCCAGTATTGGCTATGGGGTACGGAGTAACAGTCCGCCATTAATAAAGAAAACAGTTTTAATACAGGAGATCAGCGAAATGAAGAAAGAGTATATTTTGGGAATATTATTTTTCAGCGGTTTGTGGGGTATTTCGGAAGCTGCTTTAGGCGGCGTTTTATACAAGGCTGAAATAGCACATGCATCTGCGATTTTGACTGTGATTGGACTTGTTATTCTGACTTTTGCAAATGTATACTTTCCACAGAAGGGGACAGCGACTGCCATAGCCGGACTTGCAATGCTGTATAAATTCCTGAATGCCCCGTTTTTTGCATGTCATCTTCTGGGAATCCTTTTAATCGGATTTTGCTACGACCTGGCTTTGAATATATTGAAGATAAGAAACAGGTCCGTCAGTGCGGCAGTGACAGTTTATGCCAGCTACAGCTTATTCGCCCTTATGATAACCTACCTTGCCCGTTACGAGCACTGGGTACAGGGCGGCTTCGGCAAAGTGCTGAATCATATCGGCGTCGGCGGGACTATCGCAGCCTTGCTGTGTGCGATTATGGTTCCGTTAAGTTATCGTTTTGCCGAACGTTTGAAAGTAAGCATTCCTATGCCATTCGTATATCGCCGACAGCTTTTGCCAGGCAGTGTGTTTTTTGCCACGGCTGTGTTGTGGGTATTCGGCCTGGCGGTTAGTTTGTTTTCCTGAGGCAGCGGTGAAAACGAGACGCTTATCCGTAGCCGAGCCTATTCTATTTTCTCCGAGATGATATCAAAACCACACAAGCTTATTTTGTTTACAGGCCGAAAGCACAGCGGCAAAACCACAGCCGCCGACCGTCTCGCAAGGCAGGTACGTTCGAAGGGCTTTCGTGTTGCCGGGCTGCTGGCGCCTGCTGTTTACATAGATGGCCGATTAGTTGGGTTTGGTGCGGTTGATATTAGGCGGGACAAGCAAATAGACTTGGTGAACAGAAGAACAGCGGAAGGAAAAAGAGGAAGATGGGAGTTTACAGAGGCAGGATTAAAGCTGGGAAGAGCGGCACTTAATCCATCAGCAGCAAGCTCGGCAGACCTCATTATCGTCGATGAGTTCGGCCCGTTAGAGCTGGACGGCAGAGGATGGCGAAAAGAGGTCGATTTGTTACTTGCATCAACGGATATTCCTGTCGTGCTCGTTGTTCGTCAAGAGCTTGAAGAGCGTGTTCAGAAATTATATGAGAATTACCCGAGTACGAAATTAGCCGCCGCTAAAGAAGACTCCATCAACAAAGTCATCAGGATACTGAAGGAGCACAAAATTGGAAATGGCCTCAATGATTAAGCTCGATGGAATGCTAATGATTGGGTCCGCCGGTGCGAATGTCGGCAAGACCGAACTGGCCTGCGCACTCATTAAAAAGTTCAGCAGAACCGCAAATATCACAGGAATAAAAGTTACCACGATAAAAGCCAAAGACGGACAATGTCCCCGTGGCGGCATCGGCTGCGGTGTCTGCTCATCGCTGGATGGAGATTTCTCTATAACGGAAGAAACCGACAGCAATTCACATAAAGATACCGCAAGGCTGCTCGCCGCCGGCGCAAAGCGGGTTTTCTGGCTGCGTGTTTTGAAAAAGAACCTTAAAGAGGGATTAACCGCACTGCTGGATATCATCGGGCCCGAAGCAATTTCAATCTGCGAATCAAACTCTCTGCGTCAAGTCGTTGAACCGGGCCTGTTTCTAATGTTCAAAGGCCGCAACTCAAAAACGTGGAAAAGCTCGGCTCGCAATGTCAAACAGTATGCGGATATAATTGTAGTTTCGGTGCAGGGCGACCACACAGGGTCGCCCCTACGTTTTGATTTTGATTTGGAGCAGATAAAACTGAGCGGCAAAAAATGGACGTTACAGGAAAAGGCAACAGCGATAATTATGGCGGGCGGGGACAGCAGCCGAATGGGCGTCGACAAAAGTATGTTGCAGATTAAGGACCGGCCCCTCATAAAACATATTTGTGACCAGCTTCGCGGCACATTCGAGAAGATACTGATAAGCACCGATGATGTTGAAAAATATGCCTTCCTCGGCTGCGATTGCATCCCGGACAAGATGCCGGGCCAGGGTCCCTTGATGGGTATCGCTTCCGCTCTTGAGGCCTCAGACAACGAACTTAATTTTATAGTCGCCTGCGATATCCCGCACATTGATATAAGGTTCGTCAGGAAAATGCTTACCGAAGCTCAGGCAGCAGATATGGTCATTCCGACAACGGGAAATGGAAAACACGAGCCGCTCTTCGCAATATACAACAAAAGCGCTCTGAAATGTATAAACAAGGTTCTGTCATCCGGGAGACGCAAGATAAGTGATGCGTTCGCTCTCTGCAACGTCAAATATATTAACCTGGGAGCAAAACAACTCACCAATCTCAACACAATGGAAGAGTATGAAGAATTCCGAAAAAAGACAAAGTGGTGCGAATTATCGCACTCT
>CAYVIT010000142.1:0-7414 GCA_964451425.1 uncultured Pirellulales bacterium | reverse complement strand
GCGATCTCGGGCTCTTGATTCTTATGTGGCGGATAGATTATATTATCTATTACCTCAGCGCCTGCCTTCCCGGTCCACGTAATATCGCGACCTACGCCCTGAACCGTCTGGCAGCCGGCGAAAGCCAACGCTGAGAAAATCAAGGCAAATACGAGAAGGGTTTTTTTAAGCATCTTTTCAAACTCCACAAAGTAATGAAAAGCCGTAAAATCTGACTATTTATATATCGTCATACGATGCCTTGGGCAAACACACAAAAACTGTGCATGCCTCCTGAATTGGACGATATTCGATAGCCGGTTGCCGCCGGCGGATTAGTCGTTAGTATTTGATAGATTGTATTTGTCGGAGAGCTTGTGTTTTTAAGTCAAATTTGGTATGTTAATTTAATGTCGATGAATGGCTTGAAATTTATTGTTTTGTGCCTGGTTTTAGCCGGGGGGCAAACGGGGACGGTCAAAGAGGAGGCGGCTGAAGAGGATGCGTCCTCAGTTCGGACGTTTCATATCGGCAACAGCCTCACCGATACTGTGGACGGCTGGCTGGCGCCTCTGGCCGAGAGTGCCGGGCGAATGCTCGACTTCCATCGCTTTACGATTCCCGGCGCGCCGACGGACTGGCTGTGGACCCATCCGGATTCGGGCTTCGGCGACAGCAAATACAAAGAGGCGTTCGTGGCACTGGCACCGATTGACCATTTGTTTACCCAGCCGTTTGCAGGCCACTCTCGCAGCATTGAGAACGAGGCCGAACACAGCGGCAAATTTTATGGGCTTTGCCGCAGCAAGAGTTCGAATGTCCGGCTGTGGCTGTACCAGCAGTGGCCGAGCAAGAAGTACAATGAGAGTTGGTCGAAAGGTATTTACAGTCTGGGCTCAAATATCGTTTATTGGAAGCACAAGATAACTCTAAGTGCGGATGAATCGATCGTTGACGGCGGCTGGGCGGGATGGCAGTTGAAGAAGGCCGAGCCGCCGAAGAGCTGGCAGGAGGCGGCGGCCAATCATACTCGATATTTCGAAATCCTGCGTGAAGAGATGCAGCGACGGTTCCCCCACCCGGGCAAGATTGTCCTTATCGTCCCGGGCGGCCAGGCCTTGATCGCACTCAAGGAGCGCATCGAGGCTGGGAAAGTCCCGGGCATGGCGAACTTTTTCGCTGAGATTTTCGCCGACGATGTGCACCTGACCGCGAAAGGACGATATCTGATTTCGCTCGTTCATTATGCATGCATATACAGGGAAAGCCCGGAGGGCAAGGTTTCATTACAGAAGGCAGGACTGTCGGCTGAGCAGGCCGGGATATTCCAGCAGATAGCGTGGCAGACGGCCCGCGATTACAAGTGGTCGGGCATCACAATGAGCAGCCGGCTGAATTAATTAGTCGATAGCCGATAGCCGGTTGCATCAGCGTATTCTGGTCGGCCTGGTTCTGTTTTGCCTGTCAGTTCTTGACCTGGCCGGCCTTCGTCCACCAAGTGTGGGGCGTTGTGGTTGTCGGGCCGCGGAAGCTCTTGCGCCCATCCCCGTGGGCTGGCTGTTGCTGCCGTTGATGTTAAGGGCATACAGGTTGGGTAATCCCCGGCGAAGACGCTGTATGGCTGCGGCGCTAAAGTTATTGTCGGAATCGATTTGGAGGTAAGTCAGCATCTTGAGCCCTTCAAGGTACCTCAATCCCTCATCGGTCAATATTCGCCCACCGGCGCCGGATGCTTTTGCAGGGTATTTATTATTGATATGTAAAAGGTCCAGGTTCTTCATATTGGCCAGGCATTTGAGTCCGTCATCGGTCAGGCCGGTCGCACCAAAACCGAGTCGCTCCATATTGGTCAGGCCGGACATCTTTTTCAGGCCGGTGTCGGTGACGCCGTTTATGCCTTGAAGCCATCTGAGGCGTTTGAGTTTGGCCAGGCACACAAGGTCGGCACCAGTTATCTTCTGGGTTATTAATAAATTGTTTTCCCGGTCTACCCGCTCTATTTTGAGGCTGAGGCCCAGTTCCTCAAGATTTGTCAGTCCGGATATATTCAAACCAGAATGGTCCTGCTCTATGTCAAACAGGTCAAGCTTATAGAGTTCGGGCATTTCATTCAAGTAGGATAACCCTCCGATTGTTATTTTCGAGTCGGTTATGTACAGGTCTCTTAGGGACTTTAAAGTGGTCAATTGTGCCAGTCCCTCGTTGGTTACGTTTTCACAGCCGAACAGCATCAGTTTCTTCAAATTCGTTAGCTTAGCGACGTGACGCATTCCTTCATCTGTGATACCGGGACTGCCTATGTTGAGTTCTTCGAGCAGCCGGCACTTTGCCAGCTCCGCCAGTCCTTTGTCGGTATAATATTCCTTGTTCATCTTTGGATCAATGAAGTGAATTCTGGTAATCGCAAGGTGTCTGAGGTTCGGCAGCGTCCCAAGATAAGTAAGGCCTGTGTCTGTGATTCCATGCTGGTCCTGGGGAAGGTCTAAAAGCTCCAGTGTCTTGATCTGCGACAGATATGCCAGGCCTTTATCGGTAACTTGTGAGCTGCCGATTTCCAGTTTTCTAAGTGAACGCATCTTTGTAAGATGAGCCAACCCGTCGTCGGTGATGTCCTTCATGCCGTGCAGGCACAGCAATTCCAGGTTAGGGATATCTGATATATGCGCCAGGCCTGCATCTGTTATGCGAGACAGGCTTTCGTTAAAAGATAGTATTCTCAACGAGGTCATATCCTTGACGTGGACCATTCCCTTGTCGGTGAAACCGCTGCCATACATAGCCAGGTATTTTAGTCGTGGTAAATCTCGAAGGTGTGCCAGACCTGCATCTCCCAAGCGTTCTCCCGCCAGATACACCTCTTCCAGAAAGGTCAGCTTCGCCAGATGGCGCAGGCCGGCATTGGTGACGCCACGGCTCTCCCGCGGGAAGTAAATTCCTTTAAGCGAGGTTAATGCAGCTATATGGGCCATGCCTGTGTCCGTCACTCGATAGGGAACTCCTAAATATTCCAAGGAGGAGAGTTTGGTGATGTACTTTAGGCCTTTTTCCGTAATATCGGTACGGTCGAGGGCCAGGTTCCTAAGTCCGGTCAGATGCGCGATATGCGGCATGCATTTGTCATCCGGTTTTACTCGGTCTGTTAACAATAGGGCTGGAAGATACAACCTATAAAGGTCGTCCGGTCTGAGCTTCGCAAGAGCAGACAAATCTCTCCAGGCCGTCTTATTGACGGTGAGAGACAGGCGTTTGCCGACAGGTACCCGAACGTCTCCCTGTGCCTGGCCCAGATATTCCCATTGAGGCCCCTCTATCCCTGTCCAGTGGAACCAATAGGTGAGTTTTCTCTCCGCTCCTGCATCCTGTATCTCAAGCTTTCCCAACGACCTGTCCTTTGGAAAATGAACGACGCGTGCCTGGCCGGGTTGTGATTCATTGACCGTACTGTCGGCTTTACTGGAAGGTCGAGTCTGAGCAAATGCAGTTCCAACGGCAAGACATATAGCGGCAAGACTTACTGCCATCGCCCATGCTGCACCGGCACGAGGATTGCTGCAGCCGGACTTCAGAATTCGCTGGACTCTAAAAGCCAGCCCTTTACTGCTGCGCACCACCGCAGGTACAAACGCCATATTGCCGGCAGGTGTCAAATCGAGCAGCGAGTCTGCATAATCCGTGCAGGCTCGGCCGGCGGATACAACCCAGTCGTCGCAGGCCTGCTCGCTCAGGCTCACCAGACGTCTCTTTGCCAGCCACAAAAGCAGATTCCAGGGCAAAATACACACTACCAGCTCTGCTAAGAGTCCGCTTATTTGGTCTCGTCGTTTCCAGTGGGCCAGCTCATGACAAAGTACGCTCACCCAGTCTACCCTGTCTTTAGAGTGACGCACAACACTCGGCAGCAGCAAAACAGGGCTTTTGCGCCAGCACCATATCACAGGGCTGCGAACGATATTGTTGTAGTAAAGGCTTACTTTTTTACTGATTCCAAGTTTTGTCTTGGCAAGATGTACGGCTTCTTCAATCCTTTTGCAGTGTAAAGGCATCGCCCTTCGCAACAAACGAATGCCTTGTACAAACATCACGACCAATCGTACAGCCAAAATCAGGCTCGCTGTAGCCCACGCCCAAAGAGCAAGCCGGTGCCAGGTGAATCGCTTTAGGTTTGTGCCGGCCAGGACCGACGAAAATTCTTCTTCAAGAATGTAAGGCATGTGCTCAAAGTTTTCGGATGCCGTTGTCTCCGACTGTTCGTAATTGGTTACTGTGAGTTGGTCTTCAGGTTCCGGTTGAGTAACAACCGGTTGGGCAACAAACACGCCTAATTCATACTGCTTTACCAGCAAGCTCATAGTCGGCACTATGACCGCTGCAATCATCGCTAAAAGCAATACCCGATGTGCCCGTGCGGGTCGGGACCTCAAAACGAAACTGATAACCAATCCCAGCGCAACACAAGCTGTACTTTGCCATGCGCAGCACCACAGGAAATCATTTCGAGAAAAAAACTCTCCTGTCATTTTTTTCTCTCCTTTCTCTTTTTATCAATCATTTTTCGCAGTTCCCGAAGCTCTTCATCATTGAAATTGCTCTGGCGTATAAGATGTTGGAACATCAAAAAGGCATCTCCGTCGAATGCTCGTTTCAACAGTCTCCTCAACGAGCTGGCGCCTGCTTCTTCACGAGTACGGGCTGGCAGATAGATGTAACTTTTTCCCTGTGTGCGGTGACGCAGCCAGCCGGTCTTTTCCAGGTTCTGCAGGGTTGTTAGGACCGTTGTATAGGCCAGCTTCCTTCGGCGGGATAGCTGGTCTCTGACCTCATGAACCGTACCCTCGCCGAGCTGCCAGACTATTTCAAGGACGGCTCGCTGGAGATGGCCTAAATCGTCGGGCGATTGTCTGCTCATATAATTGTCTCCATATCTTAAAAAGAGTTCGCTTATTACTACTAAGTATATAAGTACTATGTCATATAGTAGTTGTCAAGAAAAAAATGAAAATTTTTTAAAATTTTTTTTCAGCCCCATTTTCGCCTCAGAAACGCGGCATTTTGCCCGCTTCACGCTTATCGTTCGCCTTCGGCCAAGCCGGCAGATAAGAGATTTATCACTGTTAATCCGCCTCTTTTTTTGCGTATTGAGCGATGATTTGCTGCCGCATCCCCGCCCCCAGCATATGGGGACAGGCTTTAATCAGATTCTTTCTTTTTGGAATATTGTGCGATAATCTGTTGTTGCACATTAGGCGGGACCAGCTCATAATGGCTGAGAGTCATCGAGTAGCTGCCGCGTCCGCCGGTAACGCTTTTGAGCTGGCTGTTATACTGGGAAACTTCCGCCAGCGGCACTTGGGCCTTGATGACGATAATATTTCCCGGCAGAGTGTCTTGGCCGAGCACTCTTCCGCGTTTGGAGGCAAGGTCACCGGTGATATCGCCGACGTTCTCCGCCGGTATTGTAACTTCGATATTGACTATCGGTTCCAGCAGAACCGGTTTTGCATTTTTGATGCCGACCTTAAACGCCTCCCTGCCCGCTGCCCGGAATGCCACTTCCTTTGAATCGACCGGATGGTGCTTGCCGTCGTAAATCGAGGCTTTTATATCCTGCATGGGAAAACCTGCGATGATGCCGCTGAGCATCACTTCGTTTATGCCCTTTGCGACGGCCGGCTCATACTGTCGTGGGATTGAACCGCCGAAGATGTCCCAACTGAACTGCAGTGGCGGGTCGGAGCCGCGGTCGGCCGGTTCCACACGAAGATAGACCTCGCCGAACTGGCCTGCGCCGCCGGATTGCTTTTTGTGGCGGTAATGGCCCTCTGCCTTTGCTGTAATCGTTTCGCGATATGGAATCTTCGGCTCCTTGGTGTTTACAGAGAGCTTTGAGCGGTTCTCCATCTTCTCGATCATTACCCGCAGGTGCAGGTCGCCGAGTCCGCTGGCGACCAGCTCTTTTGTCTGCTGGTCGCGTTTGATTTTGAAGCAGGGGTCTTCCTCGCATAATTTATCGAGTGCGGAACTTATCTTTTGCTCGTCACCTCTGGTGGCCGGCTCAAGGGCCAGCGAATACATCGGCTCGGGCACGGGCGGCTGCTCGAATTGGCCTTTGACTTTGCCGTCATTTACGAGGTCGCCGGTTTGCAGCTCGTCAACTTTTGCCAGTGTTATAATATCACCGGCTATGCCGGCCTCGATTTCATTTGTTTCGCCGCCCTGGGATTTGAGGATATGCCCGGGGCGGATGCCTTTCTTCTCGTCGTTGCGATGGATATTGGAATCGGACTTCATTGTGCCGCTGAAGATGCGAATGGTAGAGTACTTCATATTTGAGCGCGGGTCGAAAGTGGTGCGAAAAACGAGCCCGGCCAAAGGGCCGGCGGGGTCGGCTTTCAGCTCCGTTACGGTCTCGCCGGCTTTGATGTGAGCGGGGGCCGCCTGGTCGGGAGCCGGCGTGTATTTTGTGATAATATCGAGCAGCTCGGTTACGCCGACTTCTTTGCGTGCGTTGGTAAATACTACCGGTACGAGAGTGCCGGCTTTGAGGGCCTCCACGAATACCGAAGCGATCTTGTCGGTAGAGATTTCTTCTCCGCCGAGGTAGCTTTCCATAAGCTCATCGTCAGCCTCTATGACGCTCTCGATGAGCTCGGTGTGGGCCTGGCCGACGTCCATCAGCGGCGATTCACCGGCATCGTTTTCGATGCAGTCGATGACAGATGCCTTGTCCGCAGCGGGCAGATTGGCGCAGCGGCATTGAAAGCCGAATGATTCCTGGATGTTTTTAAGCAGGGCGGACAGGTCGATGTTTTCTGCGTCTATTTTGTTGACGACAATCAGCCGGGGCATATTGGCGTCCGCAGCGAGGTTGAAGAGCTTGCGGGTGTTGGTCTCTATGCCGGCTGCTGCGCTGATGACGATGACGGCTGTTTCGGCGGCCGGCATCGCTGTTATGGCAGGGCCGATGAAATCAGGATAGCCCGGCGTATCGATGATGTTGAGCAGCTTGCCGTTATGGTCGGCGTGAACCACGGCCGACGAGATGGAGTGCTGATGCTCCTTTTCCTCGTCGTAGTAATCGCAGACTGAAGTTTTCTCGTCAACGCTGCCGAGCCGATTCGATGCGCCGGTTTTGTGCAGGATTGACTCGGCCAGCGAGGTTTTACCGCTGCCGGCGTGACCCAAAAGAACGATATTGCGAATATTGTTGGTATTTGCCACTTTTGAACCTCAATAACAGTTAGTTTTTAGAATTTACCGCTAAGAAACCTTCAAAAACCAACATACTAAGGGCTTTTCGTATAAAGGACAAGGATTTTTTTTGACCTGCTTGAAAAGTAGGTAAGGATTACAAGATTCAACCACAGATTGCACTGATTTAGCGGATTTTGTTTTAGCCACGAATGAACACGAATTTTGTATTGACGGATTAGGGAAT
>CAYVIT010000141.1:0-7503 GCA_964451425.1 uncultured Pirellulales bacterium | reverse complement strand
GATTATCCAGTGTCAGCTCAAATTCGCTGGGGACCTCCCCGCCATGCTGATTAAAGGTAGGTGCGTTCAAATCAGGGAGCATGTTTACTGAACGCATCTGGTTAATGACGATCTGGGTCCGCCCAGGGAAGAAAGTGTTGACCATGTAGTTGTTCTGACCCTCCCAATCTTCCTTGGTGCGCGGCGGTTCTGTTTTGGAATCCCCCCATCGCGCCGACTCGGCAATGATCGCCAGATTAATCTGGTCTGCTCGGGTCATCCACCGCTGGATATTCGGCGCTGCTGTCAACAGTCCGCCGTTCAAGAAATACTTATTCACCCGGTCGGCGAACTGCAGGAGATATTCCGGATTGGCGGTCAAGCGTAAATGAAGCCAGGCCGGATTAAAATGTTCCCAATACTGACCGATTGTTCGATCCGTAGGATCGGTCAAGAGCCGCCCTTCGTTGATTCCACCATTGGCACCCAGGGAGTGCTCGGCATCGTGCCGGTACCACGTGAATCCCTGGGGCCGGACGCGATTGTAGATTGCGAACACGTTGTTTGAGAAGTGGGCCCAGCAACTCACCGGCGCATCGGGATCACCTGTATAGTATGTGCAGATCATATAGTCCATTAGGTTCTCAGGATCAACCAGTCTCTCGCCGCTTGGATCCGGCGTCCCGTCAGGCCGAAGACCCTGCACGGCAAGGTAAGCCGCGTCGGAGGTGAAGCCGGCGACCGCAGCTTCATACAGCCGTTGATATGCATCCATTGTACCGTCAGTAGCGAACAGGACGCGTGAGCCCGATGAGTCGTTCTTGACCACATCGTACTCTTCTTTATCCCCGCCCAGGTATGACTCGGCGAAATCGGCATCGGCCCTTTCTTGCGTCTGGTAGAGACCCCAGTAGTGTCCGTTGATATAAAGATGGTAATATCGGCTGCGTGTGTATGGCTGGCCCATGTCACGCTGTACGTCGCGGGAGAAGACGTCCCTAATGAGCGTGTTCTGGGAGCTGCCCCCGTACGCCCATGAGTTGTTCTGGCTGGTACGCAGATCGACCTTGTCGAACTCGTCCACTCCCTCGCTGCCGAAAAGAGGGTAGCGGAGCTTTCCCGCTCCGTATTCATTGCGAAAGAACAAGCGCAAGGCGTGCTTGGGATTACTGCTGTCTCGGCTGAATGCCCCGCGGATCCGCAGGCCGGCGTCGATCTGGAAGCCTTCGCTGCCGTCGGGATAAATCAACTCCACCGACACGGGCCGCTCCCAATCTCGGCCATCCTCACGAGCGTTTACATAAATGCCAATCATTGGATCGAACAAGTTGGCCAGCTCTGTCACGAGCGAGATTGTGGGAATGTCCTTGAGTGCACTGTTTATCTGGCCTGCGTACTGGGAATTGTCTACTATGCAGGGATCCATACCATAATCGATGACCTGCCCATTAACAGAATAACCGGGCCAGTTAGAGTCGGGCGGTTGACCTTCGGGCGACTGTTTTATCACGTCATCAAGGAAAATATACGTATGCGTCTCGACTTTTGAGTCCAGCCAGCCCGGCTTGACAGCAACCGCGCGAAGGGTGGTCGTCTCGTCTATTATGAGCGGTGTACCTGTCTGGGGATTGTAGATACGCCCATGGTTAATTGTGGGAAGTGAGCCGTCGACTGTATAGCGAATCTCGGCACCCTCCGTTGCAGTAGACAGATATAATTCAATATGCCAATCCGGCGGACCGTTGTAGAAAGTACGCTCGGTGCTAAACCAGATATCTGAGACACGATTAATCGCACCGGAAATGTTGAATGTGCCCGGTGTCGGTGTCGTAAAGTATTGCGGGACCGCCCGGTTCCTTGCGGCGACCAGCTCCGGCAAAATCAGGAATTCATCATCGTTTTTGTTGTCGTTAAGGGCATGAATTGCCAGCACATTCTTACCGGACTGCAACCTATCCAAAAAGGCATTAAGGTTAATCTCATCAAAGACCGAAGCGTTCTCGCTCGGACGATTAGAAAGGGCTGTTGAGTCCCACTGCACAGAATTCGGAGCGTTTCGACCGGCAACCGGATGACCGTTGATATATGCAACGAATCCATCCTCGTACTTCATTCGCAAAGTCAGAGAGTCGAAGAAATCTTCTTCTCCTTCTTCAATCTCAAATTCGATGCGTGTCCACAGTGAGGCGTTAACACCCAGCATATCCTCCCGCACATCGGTGGCAATCCAATTGCCGGTCCACGGCGAGAGGTACTGGCCCTCGATGGGATTGCCATAGCTGATACCGGGCCCTTCCCAGGTTACAGCAAGGTTGTCGTTATCTGCTCCTTCCTTATGCAGCGCTTCAATATAGTACTTCTGCCCGGCTGTTAATGTGATTGACGGGGACCGTTGTTCTGCATACTTCGTCCATTCGCGGGGATAGGTACGGCCGGTAACGTAGGCAATCTTCGACCTGTTTGTCGGATCAGGGTCGGTGCTGAGCCACAGCTCACTGCTGTCATCACTTGCAATCCAGAACGTATAATAGCCGGTAATCAGCGGATGAAGGAATCCGTGCATACGTGTACCATAATTGTCCGCCCAATTCGTCGGTGCCTCAAATAGTGTAGGTTCACTGCTGCCGGATGGATTGTCCGGGAAATTGGAGTTACCGGTCAGGTCCGATACGCCTTCGGCCGGAATGCCCGTCCAGTACTTTCGCAGGATTGTTCCCGTACCGCCACTAACCTCGCCGAAGCCGATGCTTGTCGGTCCGGCATCCCATAAAGAATCATCGAAATCTACTTCAGTCCAATCAGTGCCCAGGGCTGCATCACTGCTGATGGGTACACGATATTTCGCGGTCGCGCATGTCGACACTAACGTCACGGCATATTGTGCCAGGCCATACGAAATATTAGTCACTTGTTGGGGGTATTGAGGCGAGTATTCGTGAGCGACGGTATTACCATCGGCAGCTACCAGCGCAAGATAATCTCCGTCAATGTCGAGTCTGAAGTTGGTGTGATAGTAACCGGCAGGATCAAGATAGGGGTAATTAAAGAGATTTTCCGCTTCCGTTTTTTCCGAGGCGAAAACAATCAGGAACTCACCGGGTTCTATCTGGGGTCCGTTTGGAAATTGCCACATCGTCAGGTCATCTTTGCCGTTAGTTAGATACCAGCCATCAAGACTGATAGCAGTATCAGTCGGATTGTAAATCTCAATCCAGTCGGAGGAATCGCCGTTTCCGTCCAGCAGGTCGCCTTCTTCCAGTGGTTCACTGCTGGCGTTGCTGGCCATAAACTCGCTGATGATTATATGAGGATTTACAATTTGCCAGTTCTTCGCCAGCAGAGCAAAGTCGGCCATATTTACTCCGTCGGCGCCATCCAGGTCGGCAGTGCAATCAAAGACCAGACAATCCGGGTCCAACCATTGCCAGGCAAAAGTCCGAAGGTCTTCGAAGTTAACTGTATAGTCCGCATTCAAATCACCTACGAGTGGCTGAGCCACAAGTTGAGACTGAGTGAAAGCCGAACATGCTAAAAATGCCATCAATACCGCTGAAAACAACGATATCTTCACAGATACTGGCATCAATATTTCCTTCCTCCCTGGATAGGCGCCGTGGCGACTGCACTGATGTTTCAGGCCACCGACTGGGGTGTTATCTTTGTCACTTATTGGCCTTATAAACAAAAATCCAAGATTGTTACTCATTATAACACATGTAGAACAGTAAAGTCAACACCCTGTTTGCGTAGACGTGGGATGTCCAAAGAATACATAAATCTGAAAGATTACCCTTTTGCACTTGATATGCAATCCAGAAACGCGTGTGAAATTCCCTTTCATACGCATGGGGACGCGCAAACTCAGTCGTAATACGCGATGACCGTAGTTTGCTTACGGCACCGGGTCAGAATAACCAACTCCCTCGCCGCGTCGAATCGGTTATAATTCTTTCCATTGACCTCACATCTCACCATCCGGTGTCCCTCGGGATGTCGAAAGCGGATTAATATCCGTTTCGGCGGATTCCGGCGGGGTGGATCGATAGTCATCTCAATTCGACCTTTGGCAGCCCGCGACTCGTACTTGACAGACATCGGTCCGAAATATGTCCCCGCATTTTCGATTCCACACTTCTTGCCGTCGTCGAGCCAATATCGCGGAATCGCCGCCCCTAACCACAGTTCATCAGCTCTCTCCTGTATGAACATCAAACGCAGCCAAAAAGTCGAATTAGCCTCATCTGAAGACTTGTAGTGGTCGCCGCGCCAGTCTCCGATATTCGGCAGCGCGTGCTCGGTCATCATCCGTGTATCCGGAAAGTAACTGACAGCAAATGCGTTGAAGTAGGCCCGGAGGAAGTGCTTTGGCTCATCGCGGAGCAAGTAAGGAATCGGGTTACAAAGTAGATTGGCCTGCATTGATATGCCCCCCCTGCTAAACCAATACCGTTCAAACTCGGCTCCGGTGATGTTATAGCCGTACTGCTCGGATATATACAGGTTGTCCTCGAAATCCTTAATGATCCAAGTGGAGATACGGTCCGAAGGCTCGATAATACCACAGCGAATCATGTGGATTGGTCCTTCGAGAGTTTCAGTGATCCACCCAAAGGTTCGGCCACGGCGATGTACATCAGGCGGAATGTGAGGTACCCAACTGCCGTCCCTCAGCCGAATAATCGGTGAGCGATGCATCGCCTCGGTAAAGGCGGCCAGAATGTCTTTGCGGTAGGCGGCTGCTTCTTCCAATAGGCGCTTGCCTTCGGACAGACCGGCCGCATCAAGCGCCGCCGCGGCATTTTGCATCCCCCACCAGGAATAAACGTTGGTAGACAGCCAGGAGCGCCAGTCCTTTATGTCTTCAAGGAAACCGGGCGGAAGCAAACCCCTCTCGATTGCGCGGATGGGTGAGCGGCCTGCCTCGGCTATTGTGCGGCGCCTCTCACGAATGATCCAATCACAGCCTTTGACAATCTTCGGGGCAGCGCGCTTTAGCCAGTCAACGTCACGAGTATACCAGTAATGCTCGCCAAGGCACCAGAGAATAAATCCATGGTGCTGGTTGTACCCGCCGGCCTCGTATCCGCCGGCACCGTAGAGTTGGCCTTCGGTGGTCGAAAAGTCGCCGGGCAGCCCCACTGTGCCTTGATAATGGAGCCAGGTTTCCAAGGCCTGCTCTGCACGCTTGTGGTAGCCGCGACGGTCAAGGTCGCTAATCATCATACACGACTCGTTGCTGAACACTCCGTAGTGAAATGTCCCCACCTTCGCCATATACCGGTCACTGGTTCCAACCTCTCGCTCGGTGTTAATCAAGAGATGCGAAACATGAGCTTTATAGAAATCGTTTATCATCGGCTCAGGGGTGAGAATTTGAGCGCCCATCTGCACTCGTTTACTCCAATATTCGCGAACGTTATCGAATTTTTCATCAAACCTAATACGGCGCAGGGCCGTCCATTCTTTGGACTCAGTTAATGTAATATATGGAATGGCAATATCAACCGTGCGTTTCGGATTGTCCGCAGTCAATGCAGCTCGATAGACTACTTTCTTGTCCTTGGCAGTCAGGGAATAACTGGGCGATGCATCCTGCGAAGTGAAAAGCATCCGCAAACGCTTTTGCTCACCACCTGCGGCAAAAATCAAACCGTCATCGAGGGTAAGCTGCTCGGCACTACTCGCGATGGTCTCCATGTCGAGCTTTGCCTCACGGTCCGCGTTATCAAGCCTCTGGATTTCGAATCTAATCATCAAAACCAAAGTGTCATCAGCATAAATACGCTCGCCGTCCTTAGGTACACCGTCGAATGGAACCACGAAAGCCGTCTGGCGATACTGAACGCCATCGCGCTGCCACTGGCTGATTATCATCGGAAGACAACCGTCGACGATATGACGGTCCTCTAACTTTGCACCGGACAGGCCAAATCGGTAACGGACAGTATCGCCTTCGTACAGGCAACGTTTGGTATCTTTACCAGGTCTTCGGGCGAGCCAATGATAATGGCAGAACACGCTGCCATCGGCCTCAACACCAAAGTGCTGGCGACTTCCCTCGAAACTTAATGGTATATAGTGGTGGCCCTTGGCAGGGATATCCTTCCAGGCTCGCGTTAGTGTCTGTTCGGGAACGAGTGAAACTCTTGTATAGATGTTTTTGTTTTTATTGTTTTCCCAGGTTTGCTCGGCCGATTGGTAGGTTGTATTGTCACCTGCCCTGCGAACAATCACGCCGAAATCCGGAATGAATATATGACCGTGCTTTATCAAATCCGAGGCGGCAAAGGAAAAAGTCTCGTGTTTCGCGCGAACTGTGACTATCGTCTCATCGAACGAGTTATAACCTTTCACTTTCGCATTGAGGATGCGAGCACGTATGCCGTCGGTTTTCTCTTTCACTTTCGATTTCCAGGTGTAGTCAGAACCGACCTTGACCCTGCTCGCCTCCGAAAGGCTTTGTACCTGCTTGATTATACCATTGAAGACTTCCAGCCGACCGTCCCAGTTTTGCTGCTGCTTCCGGGCATTACCTCCCCACACTACCTCGAACTCAAGGGTACTCCAGACCGAATCAGTATAAGCCTCAAACGCATCTATTGCCGGAAGCGGCTTGTCGGCGACCACTCGCAGTTTTAGTGTCGAACGATATGGGGCAGAAAAATCCTTGAGTCCCGGAAACTCCTTTGCATTGACCGGATTAAATATGAACGCATAAGTAGTGGCCTTGACATCGAGATTCGTGTCGGCTTTTACCCATTTACCCTGAAACCAGTCGCCAACGTTAAGCCATCCCGAACCACCGGCTCCGGAAGACCTGTCACGAGGGATCCGGCTATGGGGCCACGATGATTGCCAGTATTGCAACCTAACGGACTCCGGGGCAGGGACAGTTTTGGAATCGGCAAACCTTATCACCACGCGGAAGATATCTCTGGCATCCTCCCAGATGACGCCGTAGTCCTTTCCCTGTGAGTCCCACGTTTTAAGCTCGCCGAAGGGCACAACATCGACAAGCTCTCCGTCCTGATTCGCCAGACAAACTCCGGATGGGCCAATAAGGTCGATTAAAAAGGCTATACAGATAATCATCAGTAGCGTCTTCTGTAACGTATACCCTGACGGTTTCTTGTTATCTATTTCAGTTCTGTTGTACTTGTGCATTAAGTGCCTCCTTTATTTAAAGGGTAAAATGTACAAACTTATACCCTAAAAATAAAGTATAATCTTGAAATCCCAATTAAAAAGACATGTAACAGCATAGAGGTATGCTAAAAGCACAGCAGCCGTCGCGGTTTTATATATCCCGGCTGTTAGCGTCACTTTGTGGCTGCCGGCATTTAGTTTGAGCAGGTAGATTGCTGGAAATAGCTCTTACTAATGCAGTTGCGACCCAAACGCCGCTGCCAATAGCAAATAAAGCTGCAATTACCACGATAGCAAAGATAACTATTCCCATCTTTCAAACTCCACATAAATGGTAACTGGTAAATGGTAACTGGTAAATGGTAACTAATCACCAAT
>CAYVIT010000140.1:4179-7535 GCA_964451425.1 uncultured Pirellulales bacterium | reverse complement strand
AAAAAGGCTTTCGTATAATATTCTCAAGCTAAATTGACAAAATCATTTTCCGCCGCTTTTTCCAAATTAACGCCATCTGTTTGGCCTGACCGTGTCCCGTACCAGACGAGTCAATCGGCTTGTTCTTCTACCAGTTCGCTCCGGTCCCCATAGGGCCATTGCTCCCCGCCCGGTACGTCCTGCATTACTCCTGTTGTAAGTTACTCTACCGTTCCTCAGCCCTGCGGGTAATTGCCCCCTTTGGCCATTGTATGCACCGGCCGGTGAGCCTCTGCCGAAGCCCGGTCCGAATCCAAAGCCATAACGAGCAGGCATTGCCACCAGGTCACTAATGTCATAAACACGAGTCTGCATTTTTACAGGCAGTGAATCTTTCGATGCAATGATAATAATACCATCTTTAACTATATACCCCAATTTAGCAAATGTATTTGAAACGGCCCTTAGCAAAATATCCAGGCCTGCACGCAATTTTATCCCAGAAACGCCATCCATCAGTATCGTTGTATCCCGCTCAATATTGGCATTGTCACTCAAATCCCTCCACATCACGACTACCTTCAATTGAGGTTCAGTAGAATTACGCAACACATCAAGGGCCTCTCCAAAAGATGTATGAAGGGTAAGAGCGGAAAGGTCGACTGTCTGCTGTAACTGTTTGTAGACAGCCTTGTTCCTTAAGGCAGTACTGAACCTGGCGCTACGAGAGTATCCCGGAGATAGATTGACCTGCTTTTGCTGATTACTTTTTTTCGTATCCGCTAAAGCCCCCGTTTCACAACAGTAACAAATACAAACAACTATGGCAACTGTTAACGAAATCAAATTCTTTTTCACATCCATTTTAATACAGCCTTCCATAAGTTATATAGTTTATGGGGCAAGCTCCTTAATGTAAATATTTGCAAATTGAACGGGGTCGCCATGATGCTGCAGCGCGATTGGCCCACGTTTGGGCATTCCCGGAAGCTGGGCTAAGGGGATTACTGGTTTGCCATTGAGTACGACGGTGACACGGTCATCAATAACAGTGATCTCGAAGCGGTTCCATTGGCCGATGGGATTGTCAGCTTTTATTTTAGGTGTTGCAGCCTTCCGTACTTCGGGGGACATATTATTGTCCGTGCGATATCCCCAGATTTCACCTGAGCCGATGGGCCAGTTCCAAATATTGACCTGGCTTTTGGAGCTGCCGCGAAGGTAAATACCGCTATCGCCCGCGGCAGGTGCGGAAGCAGTTAACGGTTTGCCATCCGGGTCGGTGGCCTGTGAGCCGTCGGGCAGAATCACCGGCACCTGCTCAGTTCCATCTTGGGCTGGAAGCTTCCAATCTACGATGAGGGTGAAATCTTCGAATTCCTCCTCCGTCCATAAATTCTTGTCACCGGCTTCGCTTTTTCCATCGTAATCAAGAATCCAGTTCTTTGCATGCCAATGGCCTTGATGACCGGGTTCCTTTTTCCAGCCGCGAAGGTCCAGACCATTATAGAGAGAACGGAAGCCGGTGTCTTTTTTTGCAACCTCGTCACCAGTTGGATTCGAGCCGGGCAATTCGTGAATACGAATGTTGCGGAAATGGGTTTCGCTCCCTTCCGATTCGAGACAGATGTATCCTTTCCTTGGCTTTGCGTTAGAGCCGCGAGTTACCACCTTGCCGTTGACGGCTAAAGAGATATTTCCATCGCGGCTTTGAACACGATAATGGTTCCATTGTCCAGCCGGTTTGCATCGCCTTTCGCTGGGCAGAGAGCGCATCCAGCCTGCGGGATGAGGCTTATCCGGCTTCATAGTTGCACCGTGGATGGCAAACATATCTCCGTGGCTGGTATAATTTTTAGTGTTGCGGCCATCAAGGATTTGCACTTCTATGGAACGAGTAAAGGGCTGGCCCGGAGCGGTCACTGGGTCAGAGTGAATAAATAGGCCGGCGTTGCCCCCCTCTTTCATGTGGCGCCATTCAAGCTCCAGGATATAGTTCTCGTAATGCTTATTCGTTCGCAACACGCCTGTTGGGATTCCGGTGCAGATAATCATTCCATCCCGGACGGTCCATGTTTGCGGCGCGCAATTGACATTAATCCAGCCGTCAAGATTTTTGCCATTGAATAAAGATACAAAACCATCATCTGCTCCGTCCAGTTCCTTTATCATCAAATTTCGCAGGGTGATATTGCCGTTGAGATTCTGAAAGCCGATGTGTCCTTTCAGGGGTCGCTCGGCCAGGGCGGGTCCCGTTTTCTGCCTTGCTTTGGTTTCGCGTGAAAGGTCAGCGTCGATAATCTTTTCACCGTTGAGTATGATAGTCACCCTGCTGCCGCGAGCGGTAATCTGCCACGAGTTCCACTGACCGACGGGATTAGTTGCATCCTTTGAGGGAGCAATCTCGTCGTAAATCGAGCCAGTACACTGCTCAGTCCTAGCGCTGCCGCCATAATAGACCTTATCATCTACTACCTGAATCTCCATTGCTGTATAGGCCGGGTCGCCCTCCGGGGGAAACCGCAAGCCTATGCCACCATTGCTGCCTCTGGTTACCTTAGTGTCAAGCTTTAGTACGAAGTCGCCGTATTGCTTCACAGACCTAATCCAGGTGCGTTTGTTCAGGCCGTAAAGAACCCCATCTTCTATTTTCCATGGCTTACCCTCGACTTTCTGAGGCGCGGCCACGTTTGACCAGTCGCTAACCTTCCAGCCTTCCAGACTGTCGCCGGGAAATAAAGGGACAAAACCATCATCAGCCGCCTGCAAGATTGTGGGGTTACCCGCAAGTACAGCGTACCCTATTATGCCAATTAGAACGAAGGTGCAAAGTTGTTTCATCGCCAAGACTCCTTTACATACTTAAGTTTCGATATTCTTACAATTAAAGCCCAACAAACGATTATACATTATTATAGCATACTCAAGTTAATCCATAAAGAGCTGTTTACAATGATTTATTCCAACCAGTCGGACAGGCTAAAAAACCTGCCAGTCGCGCAGCCATGTATATTCCTTCGACAAGACAGTCCATCGTTTGTTTGTCATTTCGTCTCTTGCTTATAATAGGAATAATTCTAAGCTATTCAAGCTAAAATTCAAGGAAAACATAGGTAATCAGGTGTTTTGGGGTTCGTCTAAAGTTTACCCACCCGCCTGGATATTTCTTTATCAATCCCGGTATTCAAAGAGGACAATTTCATAATGATCCAACTGTTGAACTAACCTATGTACCTTACTACATCCTTTTGAAAACTTTCATGTTTGAATAAAGACTGAATCAACAGTCAAATACCACCTAGCCAGTCATAAATCTTGGTGCACCAGTATTTATATAAGTCAATGAAAAGATATGCGAATAATGGGATGTCAAAGCG
>CAYVIT010000140.1:1485-4079 GCA_964451425.1 uncultured Pirellulales bacterium | reverse complement strand
GATGAAATACAAAAACGCGCATACGCCGATTGAGATTGAAAAGGAAGTCAAAGGTGATAATCCCGATGCCGACGATGCGACAACCAAGGCGCTTGTCGAGCGGAAGTGCAGCATATTGAAAGAAAAAAACCTGTTGATTAAACAATGGGACCTGGACTTTCTCGAAGCGGATTTGACCTGGTGCGGACGAAGCGGCTCGCCGACCAAGGTCCATCGGATACAAAGCGTTGTCCTTGCTGCCAAGGAAAGTAAAAACGTTGAACCAAACGATAAGGGAATCTCGGGGATGATACACGAGCTTATTGAGGACAAGATAATCTCCTGATATGTAAATGAACGGATGAGTTATGATAGAAGTGAACAGAGACGGTGAAGTTTGGGTATTTGGCGAGCAGCATGGCGGGCGGTTGGAAGATACGCCGATTGAATTGCTCAGCAAGGCGCGGCGGCTGGCCGATACATTAGGCGTCAAACTGACGGCCGTCGTTTTAGGGAACAACGTCAAAGAGCTGGCAACAAAGCTGATTCACTACGGAGCGGACAAGGTGTATGTGGTTGAGCATCCCCTGCTTCGAGTTTACCAGGCCAACAGCTATGCCAAGGTCATTTATGATTTGATACATAAATATAAGCCGCAGATTGTGCTTTACGGTGCGACTGTCACGGGGCGGGGGCTGGCCCCTCGGATTGCCAGCGCGGCCAAGGCGGGGCTTACGGCTGATTGCACAGATTTGCAAATCGGCGACCATACAACCGTAAAAGACAAGCAGGTGCATAAAAATCTGATGTTCCAGGTACGGCCTGCCTTCGGCGGAAATATCATCGCGACCATTATCAATTACGACCGATGGCCGCAAATGGCGACGGTGCGTGAAGGCGTGATGCCGATGCCTGAGCCGGATGGTTCTCGCAAGGGTGAGATTATCGAGGAAAAAGCAGAGATTTCACAAAAGGATTTGCCGCTTCAGATTCTGGCCGAACACAAACGGGCAAAGAAGGTCAACCTCAAGGCGGCCCGTATAATTGTCGCGGGCGGAGCGGGGGTGGGCAGTAAAGATAATTTCCAGCTTATCTGGGATTTGGCAAACTGCCTGGGCGGTGCGCCGGCGGCGAGCCGAGCGGCGGTGGACCTCGGGTTTATCGACCACGACCACCAGGTCGGGCAAACAGGAACGACGGTCCGGCCGAGCCTGTATATAGCCGTCGGAATAAGCGGCGCGATTCAGCATCAGGCGGGGATGTCCCAGAGCCAAAAAATCGTGGCTATCAATAACGACCCGGATGCGCCGATATTCCAGACCGCACATTACAAGATAGTGGGCGACCTGAACGAAGTTGTGCCGAAAATGATTAAAGCGATAAAAGAAAAAAGTTGAGATGCTCGATATCGGTTGGGAGAAATAACTATGTCAAAAAAAATTATCATCATCTTTTTGGTTGTCCTGATTTCAGCCCTGGCGGCAGCATACTTTTTGTATCCAGAAAAAGTAACGTATACTTTCTACGGAACGGAGATTATTACCACGACGGCTTCGTCGGGCCAACTGGGGACTATCCTGCACCAGACGGCATGGGAATTAGGTGATTCCATTGTTCAGGAAGGCGGGGGTAAACATTTACCCTCATTTCACCAGGGGGGCAAAAGCTGGAAAGATGACGAAAGCAATATCCTCGCCACTCGGGGCATAACCGAATTCGATGATAAGAACGGCAATCACTGCGTCATTGAAGACATAGCTATTCCCGGCAGGCCAACGGTCATTCTATTGAAATCAGACACCGATGACTCGATAATGAAGCTTGCCAATGAGCTTATGCGTCAGTTTCGCTTATATAAAATTAAACATAAAGAATAACGAGACAAGTTTATGGCGAATTTCTACAGAGATAACGATGATATACAGTTTCTGCTCAGGCATATAGAGCTGGGTAAGCTGGCTGAGATTGCCGAAGAGAATTTCAGGTTTGCAGGCGAGTTCGACCATGCACCGGCCAATGCAGAAGAGGCGATACAGAATTATGATATGGTGCTGGAGTCGCTCGGACAGCTAAGCGCGGAGTTCATCGCACCGCGGGCGGAAGATGTCGACAGGCAAGGCAATAGTCTTAACGAAAATGGAACAGTATCCTATGCAAAGGGGACGGCGGAGAATCTTGAGAAGCTTGCGCAGGCCGAGGTTATGGGCTTTACGCTGCCGCATAAGTTTGGCGGTCTTAATTTTCCAAACGTTATTTACTCGATAGCGATTGAGATGGTCTCGCGGGCGGATGCTTCACTTATGAACATATTCGGGCTTCAGGGTATCGCGGAGACCATAAACGCGTTTGCTTCGGAAAAAATTAAAGAGAAGTATTTACACAAATTTTCAGCAGGTAAGGTGACGGGTGCGATGGTGCTGACCGAGCCTGATGCGGGCAGTGATTTGCAGGCTGTGAAGCTGCGGGCGTTTCAAGATAAACAGGGCAAGTGGTTTCTGCACGGGGTGAAGCGGTTTATCACGAACGGGTGCGGCGAGGTGCTGCTGGTATTGGCACGCAGTGAGCCGGAGATAAAAGACGGCCGGGGACTGAGCCTGTTTGTGTGTGACCGAGGG
>CAYVIT010000140.1:0-1385 GCA_964451425.1 uncultured Pirellulales bacterium | reverse complement strand
AAGGCGGAGGCCAAGCAGCTAAAGACCGATTTGCGAAAATATAAAAGATGCGCGGGGATGCTTACACCGATGAGTAAGTATTACTGCAGCGAGATGTGCAACAGGATTGCGTATGATTCGATTCAGGTCTTGGGCGGCAGCGGTTACATGCGGGACTATGCCTGTGAACGGCACGCCCGTGATGCGAGAATTACGACTATTTACGAGGGGACAAGCCAATTACAGGTTGTGGCGGCCGTGCGTGGTGTGTGCAGCGGAATGGCTGAAAAATTCATTGCCGAACTGGCCGAAAAACAGTATGAGCCGGCATTGAACGACTTGCTGGATAAACTGGCTGAAGGAAGGGAACAGTTGAAAAAGGCGGTGGCCTTCGTGAAGGAAAACGGCAACGAATATATGGACCTTTACGGCAGGGCGCTGGTGGACATCGCAATCGATTTGATTATCGGGTATCTGTTCTGCGGCCAGGCGAGCACGAAGGTTGAAATGGAAGTTGCCGCAGCGGAAGACGGGCAAACTGATGGCAGCCCGCTCTCTATGAAAGAACGCAAGGCGATGATTGCCCGCAGATTCGTTACCAGAAATGCACCGAAGATTACATCACTTATAGAGTCGATTTGTACGGGGGACAAATCAACATTCACGGATTACCCGGCCCTAATTGGGCCGGTTGTGGGTGAATTATGAAGATAGAAACTGTCATTGCGAGCGCAGCGGAGCAATCACGATTGCAATGGATGAGATTGCCGCGCCCGGCTGCGCATCACTCGCAATGACATATCGTGAGATATGGGAATTATGCTGCGAGCGGTTATATTCGATTTTGACGGGGTCATCACAGATTCGGAGATTCTGCACCTTCGAGCTTTCAATGAGGTGCTGGCTCAGTACGACATCGAGATAACAGAAGAAGTCTACTACAAAGAATATCTCGGCTTTACCGACCGTGACTGCTTTGGGTCGGTTGCCGGTAAAAACAAGCTCGGACTTGATTCCGAGCAAATTGAAAATCTTATCAGGCAAAAAAACGAGATATTTGAAAAACTGGCAGCAACCGAAGCTGCGATATTCGAGGGTGTGCCGGAGTTTTTGCAGATGCTGACGGACAACGAAATCCGGCGGGCCATCTGCTCCGGGGCGCTGCTGGTGGATATTGCCCCGATACTGGAAAAGAGCCAACTGGGACCTTTCTTTGAGGTGATAGTTTCGGCTGAGCAGATAGAAAAAGGCAAGCCGAACCCGGAGGGATTTCTGTTAGCTTTAACGAGACTTAACGAGGGGAGTCAAAATTCTATCGCTGCCAATGAATGTGTTGTGATAGAAGATTCACATTGGGGGCTGGAGGCAGCGATAGCGGCGGGGATGCACACCGTCGCGATAACAAA
>CAYVIT010000139.1:0-7537 GCA_964451425.1 uncultured Pirellulales bacterium | reverse complement strand
AATAACCAATTACCAATAACCAATTACCAATAACCAATTACCAGTTACCAATAACCAGGGGAAAAATAGATGTCGGAAAAAAGATTAGCCGTTGTAACCGGTGCTGCCAGAGGCATAGGCCGCGCCATCGTTTTTGAACTACTAAAACAGGGTCGTCTCGTCGCCGGCATCGACATAATCGCTGACCAGCTCACCGAACTCGAAACAGTTGTCAAAGAAGCCGGCTTCTCCGTCATAACAAAGTGCGTTGATATTACAGATACGCCCAAATTCACCGAGACGCTCGAATCTTTAGCCACGGACCACGGCGGCATAGGAATACTCGTAAACAACGCCGGAATCACCCGTGACAACTTGCTCCTTCGAATGAGCGATGAGGATTTCGATAAGGTTATTGAGGTTAATCTTCGAGCTGCCTTTGTCGCAGCGCGCACCGCCGCCAGGTCTATGGTTAGAAACAAGTTTGGTCGCATTATCAGTATCAGTTCTGTCTCCGGCGTTATGGGCAACGCAGGACAGACAAACTATTCTGCAAGCAAAGCCGGTTTGATTGGAATGACCAAAACGATTGCTCGCGAACTCGCGAAAAAGAACATAACGGCTAATTGCGTCGCCCCCGGCTTCATCGAGACCGAAATGACCAAAAAACTGCCCGAGCCCGTCATTGAAGCCGCAAAACAGCTCATACCTCTGCGGAGGGTCGGAACCGTTGATGACGTGGCAAAGGCCGTCGCATTTCTCGCAAGCGACGATGCCGCCTACATCACCGGCCAGGTCCTCCCTGTCGATGGTGGTATGGCTATGTAACAAAACCCGGTCTGAACTGCCAATACCATTCCTTGAGCTCCGAACCCACAGAGCCCCGACCGTAAGGGAGGGGTAATCGCGCCGTCAATGTTATTTACCCTCATTCATTCTATGAAGCATGCCCTCGACTACGTCCGGAGGGCGGGCATCTGTGGCTGGTTTTTACATTTCCTTCCAGCCCTAAACCCGCAAAACAACCCCATAAGAACACAAAAACTAATTTTTCCTGCAAAAAATTTAAAATATTTGTTGACGAAAACCCTTACAGGTATTATTACCTGCCAAAACAGAAATAACGTTAGTTGTTAGCGTCTGTTTTAGTTCATGGAAAATTAGTGTGAGTATACGAAATATTCCTTTTTGAACATGGAGGAAAAAAAGTGAGTACTGATGAGGTAGATGTTCCGGCAATTGAAAACAAAGTCATCGACATAATAAGTGAGCAGATGGGCACAGAAAAGTCTGAAATTACGCGGGAAACCTCATTTATTAACGATTTGAATGCCGACTCACTGGACACGGTTGAGCTGGTCATGGAGTTTGAGGACGAGTTTGATATGAGTATTCCGGACGAGGAGGCCGAGAAAATCCAGACCGTCGGTGCCGCAATTGATTACATCGTCAACGTTGCACGTTCCAGGGACCAGCAGTAGCGATCAAGTTTACTATGAGCAGACGGCGAGTAGTAATTACAGGCCTGGGATGTGTCACTGCCTTGGCCGAATCGGCCGATGGCCTATTCACCGCGCTGTGCGCGGGGAAAAGCGGTGTCTCTTCCATTGAATCCTTTGACACAAGTGCATATCCGGTAAGGTTCGGCGGCGAAATTAAAAACTTCGATCCGGCAAAATATATCGAACACCGCGAAAGCAAAAGAATGGACCGCTTCACACAGTTTGCCGTCGCCGCCGCAAGCCAGGCCGCGGATGATAGCGGACTCGATTTCGCAAAAGAGGATGTCTTTCGAGTTGGCGTCATCGTTGGCACCGGAATAGGCGGTATAAAGGAAATTGAAGACCAGCACTTGAGGCTGCTGAATAAAGGCGTAAGGCAGCTTTCTCCTTTCACTGTCCCAAGGCTTATGGCCAATGCTGCAAGTGGAAATATCGCTATTCGTTACGGACTACGCGGCCCCAATTTTTCCGTCGTCAGCGCCTGCGCTTCCGGCAGTCACGCCATTGGCGAAGCTTTTTCAAACATCCTTGCCGGCAAGAGTGACATTATGATAACCGGCGGCTCCGAAGCGGCCCTGACTCACATAGGATTAGCTTCCTTCTGTGCCGCAAGGTCCCTGAGCACGCGAAACGAAAACCCCACGGCGGCTTCACGGCCGTTTGATAAGGACCGGGACGGATTTGTACTGTCCGAGGGCGCCGGTGTACTGGTTCTTGAGGAAAAGGCACACGCAGAACAACGAGGAGCCCGTATATACGCCGAGTTTCTTGGTTACAGCGCCACGGATGACGGCTATCACATTACCGCGCCTATGCCGAACGGAGAAGGCGCCGCGATGGCTATGACGCTGGCAATAAAAGACGCCGGTCTCGAACCGCAAGAAGTGGACTATATCAATGCACACGGAACAGGAACGGAGCTAAATGACATCACCGAGAGCGCTGCTATCAAAACCGTTTTCGGCAACCATGCGTATAAGCTGCTCGTCAGCTCGACGAAAAGCTGTCTTGGCCATCTACTCGGCGCAAGCGGCGCGGTCGAGTTGATAGTCTGTATAAAAGCCATCAACGAGTCGACTATCCCCCCCACCATCAACCTCGAAAATCCCGATGAGCGCTGTGACTTGAAAATGGATTTCGTGCCCTTGAAGGAGCGGCAGGCCAATGTCAATATCGCGATGAGCAATTCTTTCGGCTTCGGCGGACACAACGCCTGCCTCATCGTCGGAAAACTATGACACTTCCCATATCACTACACTCCTTTATGGGAACGGACATCAAATATCAAAAACTAAAATCCAACACTGGTACATTCTAAGCAAGTCAAAAGCCGATATAGTTTTTGGTTTGACGTGGAGTGCGGTTTCGCATATTGTTGCTCCGAAGATAGAATAATACAAAGTTAGAATCTAATCGCTAAGAAGTTGAATAAATGAATATAACCTGGGCTTGTTTACTTTTGGCTGGGGGGCTGATAGTGCTGTGGAAGGCCGCCGACCTGCTGGTGGCCGGGGCGGTCGGACTGGCAAAGCACTTCGGCGTCAGTCCGCTTATCATCGGGCTGACAGTGGTTGCTATGGGTACATCCGCACCTGAGGTGGCTGCCAGCATCGCAGCCGCACTCCGAGGCGCAGGCGATATAGCAGTCGGCAATGTGTACGGCTCGAACATCGCCAACCTGGCCCTTGTCGGCGGTTTGGCAGCGCTGATTCGGCCGATAAGTATACAAAGGCAAACCATGCGCCGCGAGATACCGGCAATGTTGATAGTGGCGCTGATGCTGTGGCCTGTAATGGTTGATACAAGACTGCTTCGAGTCGAAAGCATCGGATTGCTGGTCGTATTTGCCGTTTTAATTTTGATGACCGTTCGTGCAGCAAAACGACAAGTCGCAGACCAAAACCAGAACAATACTGTCCCACAAGAGCATCACGGCACAAAATACATCATCTTCGTCATTATTGGATTGGTCGGATTAGCTCTGGGTGCAAAAATGACCGTGTATGGAGCTGTGTTTGTTGGTAAAAGGATCGGGCTCAGCGAAGCGGTCATCGGCCTGACCATCGTTGCCCTCGGGACATCCCTGCCGGAGCTTGCTACCTGCATCGTGGCCTCTATCAGGGCACAGCACGATATCTCCATCGGCAACCTCGTTGGCTCCAATATCTTCAACACGCTTCTGGTTACCGGCACCGCGGGGACGATTCGACCGTTCGAAGTCGCCAAAAGGCTCGCGGCGGGAAACGACTACTGGATAATGATTGCCGTCAGTGCCGCCTTCGCAGCGTTTGCAGTGGCCGGAAGGCGGACTATCAGCCGGCTCGCAGGCTCCGTTCTTCTGGTCATCTATATCGTGTATATGTTCTGCCTGTTTTTCTTCGGCAAATAGGTTCTCTTTTTTTTTCGCCTGTTTATCTTCGCCTTTTTAGCAAGAACTACATATACATACTCCCTGCTCTCCGCAGCCTCAAAGCTGCTTTATAAAGATGTTCTTAAACTGCAGCAGGCTCGGCGGGCTCACCCATTTGCCGTCACGTTTGCCGCCATGGTGCTGCAGGGCTATAGCACCCTTTGCGGCGATGCCGGGCAGTTGAGCTTTATCGATGACTTTTTTGCCGTTCAGCACAACCGTCACCCGGTCGCCCCGCATCGTTATCTCGAAGCGGTTCCACTGCCCGACGGGCTTGTCCGCCTGCGTTCGAGGCGTGACGCCGGCGCGGATATGTGCCGGCTGCTTTGCGTCCATTCTGTAGCCGTAAAACTCGCCGGACCCGATTGGCCAGCACCAGATGTTCACCTGGTTCTTGCCCTCACCTCGGAGGAAAACTCCGGAATCCGAATCGGGCAGCGCCATCTTCATTTCATTACCCTTGATATCCCGTGCGTGCGTGCCGTCGGGAAGGATATAAGGAACATTCGGATTAATATAAGGCGTTTCCTTTATCCTCCAGTCGACTCTCAGTATGAAGTTCCCGTACTCACCTACTCCCCACAGGCTCTTATCACCTTTGGCCTCGCTCTGGGCGTCGTAGTCTATCGCCCCGTCGATGATTTTCCAGTGCCCCCCGTCGCCTTCGGGCACCTTCCATCCTGTGAAGTCCCGGCCGTTAAATAGCGACTTGAAACCCGGAGGCGCCACGTTGTCTACTTTCTTTGCCGGCCTGATAGCAGCCCGCGGCCGCCCCGAAGCGTCCATTGAAGGGACCACCAGTAGAGCCATTACCACAATCATCATCCATACCATCAATCTTTTCAAATTCATTTTTACCTCCTGAAATCTTTCACCGAATTTTCTTAGCCGAGCCATTCTCGAACTAAACAAGAATTATCTGAGACTCATCTCCAGTAGGATATCAGCAATATCGCGAAAATTCAACCTTGTTAGTCAAGTTATTGGATGATGCAGGGCTAACGCCGGCTTATCGCTTCAAGAATTTCCGTCTTGGTGGGTTCAAAGGAGAGCCTGTCCAACTGCGACAGAATCGCCTGCCTGCCCGCAGGACCAAAGCTCGGATTCGAGATAAGCGCCATCAGGACGTCACGCTTCGAAGGCTCGAATGACAGGTTGTCAAAGACGGCTTTCACCAGATGCTCCTGCGCTTCATCGTGCAGGCCGGGACGCCGTGCGATTCGCTCGTAGGCATCACGCTTGCTCGGCTCGAAAGACAGTTTGCCCACCGCGTCTATCTCTTCGATTAACACGTCCGAGGGAAAGCAATCCACATCGGGCTTTCGAGGGTGTCTTTTATCCTCATGGACAACAACAACACAACCGGTCAGCCAGAACGCCGCCAAAACCATAATTGAGTTTAACAGTATCCGTCTCATTTCATTGTTCTCCAAAACAGACTCAATATCCGTTCATAAAAGGCCTTGTCTTCACTCCTAAAAGGCAAAAAGGTGACATTAAGTAACGGCGGCACCGGCAAAAAAACCCCCGGCCGCTATTTCCAACAGAATATCAGCTTTATCCTGAAAATTCAATTCTAAATACTATCAACCAGCGACTAACAACTCCGGATATCAACGGAGAAATTCTTTTGATACAGATTGCTATTGTTATGACCATCGGAGTAAGTCTAATTTACACACTGCAAAATAAAAAAGATGAGCGAAAATAATAAGTAACTCGTAGCGGACCGGCACTTTTTTCGCCGCTGGTTATTGGTCGTTAGTATTTAGATTTTCGTTTTGGGTTTGCTTTTTTGCGTTGTTTGGTATGCCCCTCGGTTTCAGCAGGAAATCCGATTTGTGACTTTGGCTTTCTCGTCAACAGAGACCTCGATATGGCCATCGTCTCGTTGATTGTTACCTTCTTGGCAATCGGTCTTTGCGTATTAGCCATGCTCAAGCCTCGCATTTCGACCTTAATACCGGCCCACATTATGTTGGTTTTGTACTGGTTTTGGAGTTTCTGCCTCATCGGAATCGGCGTATATGATAAAACCGCCGTTTCCCTTAAGCAAATTCTTCGCCTGTTGCCGGTAGTCTGCAAATCTTGGCTCGGCGAGTTATTGAAGGCAAATGCGTGAAAATCTGCGCATAAAAAAACAGGGTTGGGGGCGGAGGGAGAGGAGAAAGCGAGATAACCCCAACCCTGCAATTTGGCTTTTGTAAGTTAATCTCAGGTTGCTCCGCTATAATGTACGATTCTACCAATAATTGTTCGCAGGTCAATAAGAAAAAAACAAAAAAATAAAATTTTTTTTCACTCCCTCTTTTAGAGTGTTTTGAACAGGCATTTATCTGCTGCTAATGCCCAATTCATACTTAATCGCAGGTGTATTGTTATTCGTCGATGATGGTCCGCCAATCGGGCTGTTGTTGAGCAAATCATGAGATTGGTATTATTCTGTTGACGAGTATTTTAACGTTGTAGATAGTATACATTCTGAAATAGGCGTTTTCGTTACGCCACTGATATGCGGCCGTTTTATTGAAAAAGCCACAAAATGGAAACTCTGCTTCACATATTGGATATCTTTGGTATTGCCGTTTTCGCAATCAGCGGGGCATTGGCCGCGGGGAAAAAACGTATGGACCTTTTCGGCGTGGTTGTGTTGGCATCTGTCACAGCTATGGGAGGCGGCACGCTGCGGGATATCATTCTGGATGTCGGTCCCGTGTTCTGGGTAACAAATCCCACCTACCTCATCGTGGCTGTGGCCGCTGCGGTCGCAACGTTTTTCACGGTCCGACTGTTCAGCCTGCCCCCAACGCTGCTTGCAATAGCCGACGCCATCGGGCTGGCTGTTTTCACAATTCTCGGAACCGAAAAGGCCCTGGCTGTTGGTATGCCGGCCGTAATCGCCGTTGTTATGGGAGTTATCACAGGAGTCGTCGGCGGTATGATTCGCGATGTCCTGTCGGGAGAAATGCCCCTCATTCTGCGAAGTGAGCTCTACGCCACGGCTTCCTTCTGCGGCGCTATCATACTTACGCTAACTATCTCCAAATTACAGGCCCGGGAAATTGCAGTTCTGGCCTCGCTTATCGTAACGCTCGCTCTGCGCCTGTCCGCAATCAAATGGAAGATTTCACTCCCTTTAATGTCACGCGATAAGGGCGCCTGACCGCTTACCCCCCCTGTCGCTTTGCCTTTATTAGTGCCCTTCTTCCTCTGGTTCCTTTTCGCGTAGGATAGGTATCAAGATAACCGATATAGCAGCAACTATAACAATCTGCACGGCAAGCATGCCGTAACGAATATGTTTGTAGTCTCGAACGATGATGCCGTAACCCGGCACCCAGCCGGTCACGACGGATATTTCGGGCGGTTCTTCAACACCCTCAGGGGCCTGCTCTAACCGCCTTACCGGCGGAAAGATTATCATCAGCTGGATAATAATCAAGCCCGCCCAGATTACAATTTCCTGTTTCCTGTTCATTCGTCGATTCATTCGTTAGGCTTCAATAATATATCGTCATTTTGCTCTTTGGCTTTTGATTTTGACTTCCGCTTGTCCGCTCTATTTTTCCTCCGGACCTTTCGTTTTGTTCCTTTTTATTGCCTCAACCGTCAGCATAAGGCCTGCCGTTACAAGCACCGCGACCAG
>CAYVIT010000138.1:0-7822 GCA_964451425.1 uncultured Pirellulales bacterium | reverse complement strand
CCCTAATATCGCCGTGTTGTGGTTTTTGCGGGGCGGTTGTGGTTAACGAAGAAATAACGTAAAGCGTCGATGGGATGGTCATAGACACCGTCTTTTAAGGGCAGTTCGCCGGCGGCGGCACTGCCAGGCTCCGGATAGTGATAGCACCGCATCGCCTCTATCAGCCGCTGACACTTTTGTGAGATTATAAGAGAGCTGCTGCCATCACCAGCCCGAATCGCCCTGCGGATAAGCTCAATACCCTCCAGGATACCGCTTCGCCTGAATCGGGTCATTACCCCCATCGTCCGCAGTTCCCGAACGACACTCGTGCCGGTAACATCATTTACGCCGGCACCGGCGGGGTCACAAAAAGTCGCGGCCACCCGACTTTCTCCGCCTGGTGTGCGGCTCTTAATCTCGTTAACGTGCACGTCAATCGTCGCGCGGCTGCGAACATACTCATCTATAACCCGCACAACGCCGGCACTGTCGACCTGAATCCACAAACACACAAAGGGATTTACAAAGCCAAAATCAAGCGCGCGGTACAGCGGCAAATTCGGGTCGTAATCAACTTGTTGGACGTGCCTGGTATCATCGAACTCGTCAAAAACGACATTCTCCAGCGAAGGCTTTTTGCAGAGCATTTCAGCCTCCCAAGCCGCCCTGCTGGACCGGCGCATCTGTGTGATGCAATCATCAATTTTCAGATAACCATCAGCCTGCTTAGCTCTGCCCCGGCAGTCCGTCCACAAGGGACACCGCGAGCAGCTTCTATCGATGCACTTTTCAATCACTTCCAACATGCACCACTTGAAGACCGGAGTGCCGAAGCGATCTGCATCGGAAACAACTTTTTGCATTAAACCATAGGGTCTGTGCATCGTGCTGATCAGCTCCATAGCAGCCAATAGATTTTCGGTGCTCTGGGTAGTGAATTTTGCGGCTGTAAAAACATCCTCATCGAAAAGCTCAACCTCATCACAGCGAAGTTTGTGAATGTGCTGGCCTCGAACACTTGTTGCCGATTGCGTCAGGACCTCGACGGACGAGCCGTTTACAAATCTGCATTTTGCTTTGAGGGCAGGGCCTGCCAGAAAATTTTCGAAGCCGTTATAGAGAAAGCTCGTCAGGTATTCGTACATCCTGCCGGATTGTTCGCCGGAGCCGCCCAGTATCCTGACGCGGCAGTTCGGCTTAAAGACACAGTCCAAAAGCGTTGCGACTGCCGCCAATTCGGTTTTGCCGCCGGCACGATTGGCCCAGACAATCGCATCAGCGTTTGCTTTTCCTTCGGCAGCAAAGTCGGCGGAGAAACTGTGCCAGAGATAATCCATCGGCCTGTGATGCTTGGGGCAGATTCTTTTGTCCGGTACATCAATACCCAGAAAGACTTTGACGTAATTTTTTAGGTCCTGTTTCGTCTTCGGCCTTGTTCGCCGCAGAATCGAGTAAATATTAGCTGCTCTTTCAATATTGCAGGTTCCTGTTGAATTGCACATAGTTGACCTTGCCATTATTACACCCCCAGTTATTGAATGCTGTTTTTAATAAGTACACAAGTGTATAAATAGTGCTCTTTCTCGAAGCTACTTCACTACCAAGCGTCGTTCGGTGCCGGGCTGGAGATGCATGGAGATACCTTCCTGCAATTGCCTGCCTGTAAGAGTTGACTTCGAATCGGAGGCCAGGTCGCAGCCGGTATAGGATTTCTCGGCTTCGACAGTAAACCATTCGGGGAACTGGTTGATGCGCGGCCAGTCGAGAGGCATCTTCATAACGGTTTCGTGCCGCGGCACATCGAAAAGGATTTTCCCCTCCCACTCTTTTTCGGCACGGATACTTATTTTGAGTATATTACCTTCCTGAACAGCACCAAAAATAACATCCTCTCGCCAGGGTCTGATAGTCAGCCCTTTGGTTTTCCACAGACAATACATAATGGTAGTTCTGGCGAAGTTGCCGTCTCCATGCCATCCTTCGATGACGCCATCGGGTTTTTGGATTTTCCACATCAGCTTTGTCGAATAGTCCAGCCAGTCTTCGACCGAGCGTATGGGCTCACGGTTGTAGAGATTGATTGCGCCTTCAATAGAATCAGCGTAGCCGTCGGCACCACCACCTTCCCATTTATAATCCCCGTAGTATTCATAGAGGTTGCCGAGGGCGTTTCGAACAGCCTCGCGATAAGATTCGGTCTTATCGATTAAATAAACGGTGTAGAAGCCGTTGAGGTCGTAGCCCCAATTGTCGGTAAGGTCGCCGGCGTGCTCGCCGGTCTGAGGATTAATCCGGTTATAAAACAGTCCATATTGATGCCGTCCGATTTTTAGAATACGGTCGAGCATTTCGTGGATGGATTTCTGATAGGCTCGCTTTTTCTCCGGGCTGGCAAAGTTGACGGTGGCATAGAGCTCACAAAGACCGGAGATTATCTCGCAGCCGTGGTCGTCAAGCGACAGTCTCTCTTCTTTTTTAGTCGGGTGATGTTCATCCAGCAGATAGTAGTCGCCGAGGCGAACAGCCCATTCGAGGTATTTCTTATCGCCGGTCATCCAGTAGATGCGGGAAAGGGTCTGGAGCATCTCGCCGTTGATTTCCTGGCTGGTCGACGGGATTTTGCCATATTTTGTTTCGACGGGGGCGTTCTTCCATATATCATCAAGGATGCCGAGCATACGGTCGCACCAGGGGCTTGGGCCGAGCCATTCAGTAAGCGGCAAAAGGCCATCTTTGACATATTCCGATGACCCAAAAATGATACGGCCCATATTAGGCTTGTCGTCCTGGAAATTGCGTTTTGAAAAGGAGTATGTGTCCGGCAGATTCCCAATGCGGGATGTAAGTTTGGTCTCGGTGCGAAGCATGTCGAGCATTCGGCCATCGAACAGGGGGCGGTTTGTAATGGCCGCAGTGAGCACCATAAAGGGATAATTGTCGGCGGCGCTGTCCTGTGCATTCCAGATGTCCTTGTCCCTGCTGAGGTTTCTTGGTATTAAGCCGGTCTCAGGGTCGGCATGATTGAGCCAGCCTTTGACGAAATTTCGGCAGCGAACAAATCCCTCGTTGGCAAGCTGCCCATTCTCCATCGCTTGTTTGAACGCATTGTCATCTGTTATGTCCGACTTGCCAACGCCGCGTTTAGCCAACTTTTTAAGCTCATCCAGGTGGTCATGGTATACGCCACGCGGATCAGTATCGTGCTTCTTGCAAAGCGAGGCAGCCATACCGACGACTTCGCCCATCATTCCACAGGTTCGCATGACGCGGACCGTACCCAACGCAACGTGAGTAACACTGATGCAGCGCCCAGCCATCATCAGATTGCCAATATTGCGCGAATAGAAACAGCGATAAGGAATCGGATATGGGTCTATGCGAGTAAACTTAGCGATTGACCTGAATTCTTCGCCCGGAAAGTACTTAGTATTCTTCGGGTCCGGATAATGCAAGTCGATTGTCCAGGTAGTCGTAACAAAGGCATCGGGAAATTCTTTCTGCTGCTGGATGTCCTGCTGCTGCAATATGACATCGCCAAGCAATCGGCGGGACTCGCGCTTGCCGGCGATATAGGCGACCCAAGAGAGTTTGAGCTTTTCGTATTTGATCTTACCACGGCTGGAGTTCTTCAGAAACGCCCAGTTGCCATAGACGGCGCGAAGGGCATGGTCACGAATGGATTCAAATTCGTTTATCTGGTCGCGGTTTAGACCGGTTTCCCAGTCCCAATCCCCCCTGGTTAATCGCTGACAGCTTTCTTCGTTGAATTGCAGTGCCCAGGGACAATCCGGAAATGCGGAGAATTCATCGGTTTTTTCAGTATACCACTGGACCGATGCGCCCATAGTCATCTTGTCGGGCTCTTTGGGCGCCAGTGACTCTTCGGTTTGAGCACGTCCTTCGCGTCCCATACGATAGTCGGCGCCGGCAAGGAATCCAATAGTACCGTCACCGGTGCAATCGGCAAACAGGGGGGCCTCAAATCGCATCTCCTTACCTGTAATTATATTTTTGGCGATGACGGCGATGATTCGATTGCCTTTTTTTTCAACCTTATAGACGTGTGTATTCAAAAAGAGGCTGATGTTTTTTTCTGCCTGCACGACACGCAGCTTTTTCCGGTCATCGTAGTTTTCAGCCGGCTGCGCATTGCCACGCTTGCCGGAATCAAGCTCCTTGACGACGTTGCCTAAGGCAGGATAAGGCGGCAGATTAATATTGCCGTTCAGATGGACACGGACTTCGGAACTATTGTTGCCGCCGAGGACGGGGCGGTTTTGTATCAGCGCTACCTGCAGCCCGAGTCTGGCCGCCGATACAGCAGTACAGGTGCCAGCTATACCGCCGCCGACCACAACAATATCATATTTTCCTGCATCTTCGGGAGCATCGGGGAGGCCAAGTAATTTTCGTCGGAAGCTTTTTAGACCTTCACTTTCATTTGGCGGCTTGAAGTTCGTATCGGTTGTGAAGACAATCGCATCACATCGGCCCTCAAAACCGGTCAAATCGTGCAGTGCGATGGCGACTTGCTTCTTTGTGACCTCGACCGCCCCACCATCCTGCCAGTGCCAGTCGGCCCCCTCGGTGCCGAAGACAGTTTCGAGCGGTTTGCCGTCGATGAGCAATTGGAACCTGCCCGGTGCGCCGGGAGCTTTCCAGGGGGCCACCCAGTCGCGAGTACGCACCCAGACGCGATACTTTCCTTCTTTCGTAAACTCCACCTTTGTCGTGGCGTCATTCACCGGCTCCCCCAAACCGTGGGCCAACAGATAAGGCGAGCCCATCTGATCCACGAACTGCTGGTCCACCACCCAGCCGCCGAGATCCTCAAAGCTCTCGGCTTCGACCAGAAGGGCCTGCGCCCAAACTGCTGAAACTACTGAGGACAGCAAAAAAACAATAAGCAACCAACTCCATATATATCTTTTTTTCTTCATTTTTGTAATCACTTCTTAATCTCTGCGGTTAGCTATCCAATTTGACAGGATACTTTTGCCAGGGGACGCCGCCGGCTTCGATGATATGGTTGCGCAGGGCGTCGAAAAGTTTGTTATACATCGGATGTTTTCTGTCCAGGGGATTTTGTTCCTGCGGGTCATCTTTTAGATTGTAAAGCAACAGCGGCTCGAATGGGCCGTTCTGCAGCAGCTTGAAATCGCCGAAGCGTGCCGCATAGCAATCTCGGCCGCCGTAACCGCCACCTTCGCGGCGGACCCAGAAGAGAAAACGGTCTTCGGCAGGCCGGCTTTTACCAAGCAGTGTCGGCAGGATGCTGTGGCCGTCGATTTCATAATCCAGAGCAGCACCTACTGCTTCACAAACAGTTGGGAACAGGTCCATAGTCAATGCGACGCGGTCGCTGCGTGAGCCGGCCTTTATCTTTCCCGGCCAGACTGCACACATCGGTACGCGGATACCGCCTTCGTACATCGTGCCTTTTCCCGCTCGCAACGGGCCATTGTTGGCCCCGACTCCTGTCTGGCCGCCATTGTCGGAAGTAAAGATAATAAAAGTATTGTTGTACAAACCATTTTCTTTCAGTGATGAAATCACCCTGCCGATGCTGTCATCCACTTGTTCGATAAGGGCGACGAGCTCGGCGCGTTTGTCACTGATATTCTTTTCACGTATTTTTACCTTTTTGAACCACTCCTCTGGCGGCTGAATCGGGGTGTGCGGTGCGTTATAAGCCAGATACAGAAAGAACGGCTGTTTCGACCCGGAACGCTCTTTGATGTAATCTATCGCCCACTGTGAAAACAGGTCCGTTGCATGGCCTTTGGGATCTATTTCTTTGCTGTTTAGTCGCATGTAGTTGATGCCGTGACGGCGATGTTTATAATAGTCGTCCATCATGTCGCCGAGGAAGCCGTGGAAGTAGTCGAAGCCCCGCTCATTGGGAACATTTGGTGACTGAAGGCCGAGGTGCCATTTACCCACAATGGCAGTATGATAACCGGCCCTCTTGAGCAGATCGGGCAATAACACCGCCTCTGGTGATAGATAGCCCCAGTTGTTGGTCTGGTGTGTGCGAATGACTCCCGGCACGCCGACCAAGTCAGGATACCTGCCGGTCAATAGCGACGCCCTCGTCGGCGAGCAGACGGGGCAGTTGGCATAGAAATTATCCAACCGCATACCAGTCACAACGAGGCTGTCGATGTTCGGCGTTTTAAGGTCCTCGGCGCCATAGCTCGACAGGTCGCCGTAGCCAAGGTCATCAACAAGAATAACCACGATGTTCGGCTTGTCAATCTGTGTTTTCGCACCGGCTGGAAGCCCGCTCGGCATCGTCAGCGCCGCTGCGCCCAGTGCCGCCGACCTTAGGAAATCACGTCGTGTATTGCCAAGGGAACTCATATTTGTATCCTCCTGTTCAATTCCGAATGCAACGCTTTCCATCGGCCTTCCTGCGATTCTCAATCTTTGAAAGAAGGCTTAGTGATAATTTTCAGAACTTCTTGAGCTATGTAAATTCTGTTACGCTTGGCACCTGTAGCTTGTCTCAAAATGCCAACTTTGACAAGCTTTGAAATATTATTTTTCGCTGTCGCATACGTGACATCAAAATACTTACTCACAAACACCGTTGTCACAACAGGACGTTCAATAAGAAGGTCGACCAGCCTAATTTGCAACACAGACCTTTTTGCACCATGTACTATCTTGTGATACTCTTGTTGTAAATCCATCAACTGTCTCGCTCTTTCAAAAGCATCCTTGGACTGCTCGATGACGCCACGAAGAAAGAAAAATATCCATTCAGTCCATCGACCATGTTTACTAACCTGCAATAGACGCTCGTAATACTCCCGGCGGTTGCGTTCAAAATAAGCGCTAAGGTACAATAAGGGCTTATTCAAAACTTCTTTAATGCATACCAACAAAGTAATGAGCAATCGGCCAATCCTTCCATTTCCATCAAGAAATGGGTGAATAGCCTCAAATTGATAATGAACCATTGCTAACCATACCAACACCGGCAGATTTTCAAACGGAGAGTTGATAAACTTCTCGAATGCATCCAAGGCTGCTGTCATTTGCTCATGTGGCGGTGGAATATAGCTCGCCTGCTCAATGGGACATCCCCTTGTACCAATCCAATTTTGCACTTTTCTGAATTGACCCGGCGTTTTTTGCTCGCCACGAACATCTTTAAGTAAAATCTCATGAAGCTCCCGTAGCATCCGTAGACATACCGGTAGCTCGCTGCCCAGCTTGAGCCCATACTCGAGGGCACGCACATAATTGGCAACTTCTCTGACGTCCGGAACTTTCGACTCGATAGTCCGATCTTCCATTTCAAACAAGTACACTTGTTCTATACTTGCCTGTGTACCTTCTATACGGCTGGACATTTCTGCTTCTCTGCGAACAAAAGGAGTTATTAACAGGTTGGGATTAGGAAGATTGAGCCCTATCCCATGTAACTGACCTATGGCACGGTCCGCGTCCGATAAGACAGCGACCATCTCTGAAGACCATTTTAGTTTTGGGGGCAGATTATATGGGACAAATGCCATTTGTCCAGCTATTGTCGGCACAAGATGTCCATAACTATTTTCCGTAATTTCAGAATTCTTCATGCTTATTATACTTTCGATAACTTGTAAAAATCTTATTATACTTTATACTGAAAAAGTATAATAAATCAAGGTGAATCAACCGAAAAATCATGCTGCCACCATCTTGATGTGTCCTAACTTATTTACAGAAAAGACATTAAGCCTTATTATACTTTTCTTTAATTGGCCAATTCTTATTATAGTTTTTGGCCTAAAAGTATAATAAGGCCGGCTAGCTGCCTTGATAATGTCGAAATCCCGAATTTATTCAT
>CAYVIT010000137.1:0-7838 GCA_964451425.1 uncultured Pirellulales bacterium | reverse complement strand
CGCTCTTTCGACCATACCAATATAAGTTCGATGAACACCAGCCAATGTGGCAAGTCTTTCTTGTGAAAGGTTTCTTTTCAGCCTTTCTTCACGGACTCTTTTGCCGAATTTTACGAGGATTGGATTCTTTTGGGCCATAATGCTATATTTCCTTATTTTTTATCAAATTATAGAGGCTTGCCAACTTTGGTCTACATACTATGATTAGCATTTAAGTACGTAAATGTCAGTAGAAATGGAAATTGTTGACATAGGTTACGAACTTGTATGTTTAGTATTAGAGCTGGCCTGATGTGTATTAGTGCTTGCCTATGGGGCTGGATTAAGAGGCAAAAAATTTTTAATTTTTTCCATTTTTTTCTTGCAATCTTTACAAGTGTAGAGTAGTATTTACAAAGTTAAAGACAAAAGGAGACTTGTAATGGCAAATAGAAATCCCGAACTTACCGAAGCCGAATGGGCGATTATCCAGGCCGTCTGGGAAAATGAGCCGTGCGCCGCCCCGACGGTCCAGGAAAAGCTGGAAACCCGAAAGGACTGGACCTACAGCACCGTCAAGACCCTGATGGACCGGATGGTGGCCAAAGGGCTGCTCACCACGGAAAGAATCCGCAATCTCATCCTGTACCGCTCGGCAATCACCAAAGTCCAGGCACAAAAAGGCGAAATCATGCGCGCGGTAAAAAGGGCGTTCGACGGAGCCCTTACGCCGATGATGCAGTTTATGCTGGATGAGCATAAACTGTCGCAGAAGCAGCTGGCTGAACTGGAGTCGCTGATCAGGAAAAGACGCAACAAGGGTACTGCCCGCAAAAAAAGATAATTTTTCCTGTAACCGAAATTCCGTAAGTGCGTCTTAATAGGCGGAGGACGTATTATGAATACGATAGTAGAACATATCAATTCGGCTGGATTTTCGTTTATTGAATTTGCCGTACCGATGCTCGTCCAGTCCGGCGTGCTGATTGTGATTTTACTGCTGGCCGATTTGCTGCTGCGAAAAAAGGTCAAGGCGGTGTTTCGGTACTGGATATGGATGCTGGTGCTTCTCAAGCTTGTTTTGCCTACTTCGCTGTCATCGCCATTGAGCTTGGGGTATTTGTTTGGCGACAAGCTGACATATCAGGACCTGGTAGAAACGACCTCATCGCTGGAACTTGCCGAGCCCGTGCCCGCGGAAACCTTGCCCGGTATCAATCCAATCTATATACAGCCGAACGCGTACATTCCACCGACGAAGCCGGTGACATCTGTTGTTGAGCCGGTGATGGCAGAGACGGTCAGTCCGTCGGCGACACCAGTGACGCCTTTGTCCTGGCAGGGCGTTGTATTTTTGGTTTGGTTAGCTGTTGTGATAGCGATGGGATTATTACTGCTGCAGCGTGCGCTCTTTGTACACGGCCTCGTCGCACAGGCCAAGGAAGCGGGCCGTTTGATGAATGATGAGCTTGCATATTGCTGTGCGAGTATGAAGATAAAATGCAGGGTCGGCTTGAAGGTCTCGCCAAACGCAACGACGCCTTCGGTGTGCGGGTTAATCAGGCCTGTGATTTTGGTGCCGTGGAACCTGGCATCCACTTTGGGCGCTTCTCGCATGAGGACGGTCTTGATGCATGAGCTGGCTCACATCAGGCGTGCCGATTTGTGGGTGAATTTGGCCCAGACCGTTTTGCAGATTATTTATTTCTACAATCCGCTGTTGTGGATTGCCAATTGTGTGATTCGAAGGATACGGGAGCAGGCGGTCGATGAGGCGGTGCTTGTGGCGATGGGCAAGGCAGCTCAGCAATACCCGCAGACACTGGTTGATGTGGCGAAGATGGCTTTTAAGAGGCCGGCCTTGAGTCTGCGGCTGATAGGGGTTGTTGAATCCAAAAGCGCGCTGGCCGGTCGAATCAAACATATCCTCGGCCGCCCGTTCCCAAAAACCGCAAAGCTTGGCATTATAGGTTTACTTGCCATCATAATTGCAGGCGCCGTCCTGCTGCCGATGGCAAAGGCAAGGAACGAAGATAGATTTTCCGACAAAGATTTACTCATAAAGTTCACTGAAATCCCGGAAGAAGCGGCTAAAAAAGTTTCTGTTGATGATACAACAATATGGTCTAAAAGTTACGATGTGGAATTTGCACCGGGTCAGGATATGCTCGTGGCTGCCGAAGTATACCAGGCGGGAAAACCAATGCGGATTCTGGGTCGATGTATTTTAGAAGGTTCCCAAAAGCCGGAAAAATTCACCGTAACGTTTGTTCGAACTTATCAGGACGTTGCAAAAAGGTCTGTCACCCATAACATACAATTTAAACTCGGTCATCAGGTATTTAAGATTCCGGAATTTCCGATGCATACACCTCTATATTTTAGCACGGAAGCTTGGGATTGGTATCGAGGTGAAGGTTTGCAGAGGCACGAAACGCGACATACAAAAACCAAATACGCCGGGATTGACACCCTTTTTTACTATGGCGCCTCAGATTCATCGGAGGAATTTGAAGAAGACGAGGCGAGGTTCTGGATTCCCGGCCGTGATGTTACGCCCATAATGAGCAATCATTGTATTGCACTGAAAATGATACCTCTTAGCAGTTTGAAATACTTGTCTGTGGAACCTATAGGCGGCTATCAGGGCTTGGACGGTAAGATTATTTCAATGAGTTTGACACTCGAAAAAGCTGACCAGATAGCTGAAGAATACAAACAAATGATAACTGACAGTGCTGAGAAGCAATGGACGCCTGAAAAGCAAGCTGATATGGAGACAGATGTGCAGGTTGAGGTTGAAAAAACTCCTCAAACTGTGTTTACCGCAACCCTGTCAAACGGCGTGACGGTTGAGCTGGTTGGGGTTTGTGAGCATCCAAGCGAGGGCAAACAATGGTGGGGCCTGGACGGTCAGCCTATAGAGAAACCTTATGAACGATTGAACTACGCTGAACGCTCAGGGGAGAGCAAACTATATGAAGTCGTTTACCGTCTTTTCGGTTCTGAGGGTATTCGTTCTAAAATTTACTCTAACTCCACAATCACGGGCCATATTAGTTTGTATCCGCTGAGCAAAAAAGCTGAAAACCTGAATATCCGGGATGCTGCTAATGCTTATGGTGCGATATTATACGTAAAGCCGGATGCACAATCCATCCGGTTGGAAATGGGGGCAGGGCGGGATTGCGATTGGAAAACACTATGCACTCAGCCCAGCCCTGTTGACAAGAGCGGAACAACCGGCCCCGGCGTTGTGTTCCAACCGGCGATTGAGAAAGACGGCAAGACCTATGTAACAATCGCACATCAGATTAAAGATGGTCAAATCCACATCATTGCCGTCGACCATTCAGGCCAAATTCATAAATCGGAAGGGTTTTTAAATACTACGAGTAACGAGCTTGGAAGTTGTCAGGTCCGCTTTAATCTACCCGCAGACCAAATCAAAGAAATCCAATTCCAAACTCAAAAGTTCCAGCGAGTTACCTTCAAAAACGTCTCTCTCCGGCCGGGGCATAAAACCGATGTGCCGATATCCGCCAGAGATCTGGTAGCTGAGATTATCGAAAGTGAAAGAAAAACAGTAGACATACAGTTACATATGATCTGTACTATTCCGGCACGCAACTTAACATTTTATGAATACGATTGGGGCTACGAAGCCGGTAAGGAATTCTATAGCGGGACAGAGAACATAAGAGATAGCCTGACTAACATCTATAAGGCAGTAAAGGTAACACGAACCTTTGATGGACAAAAAGAATGGAGTTTGAGAGTTTCCTCTGAAGATAAACAGCCGCGTGGAGCAATATTCAAACCGAGTTTCTCAAATTTCCGAGCAATGATGACATTTAACACATTGTTAGGGTTTGATGCAAAAGAGTTCAGCAGCCTTTCGTTTGGAGAAGCGATAGCCCAGGCAGAATCAGTTTCCGTGAGAGATGAGGTTGAATTCATCGACGGCCATCCCTGTTATGTAATAGAAGCAATTAATATTGAAACTGACTCCGCCGTTAATCGCTTATCTTACGATATTCGAGCATGGATAGACTACCAGAGAGATTACCGGCTGCTAAAGTTTGAAAAGTGCAAAAGCATCAGCGGCAAGAACCGCTTCAAGGTAGTCTCAAGGCGAGTTGACAATATCAGGTTAAAACAAATCGATGGAATTTGGCTGCCTGTCGAGGGCCGACGTACAACTTTCTCCACAAACGATAACGGCCCGCCCAAAGGAATGTCACTGGCGCGGTTCGCGGCTCTTTCTGCCGAAGAACAAGAGCGGGTGGGCGTCTTTAAGCTGACACCGATGTCGCCGACACGCAGATTAGAGGTTGACGTTGAGAGTATAAGACTTAATAAAGGCATTCCGCCGGAAAGATTTACCATAGCTTTCCCCGAAGGCTGCGAAGTCTATGACGGGTTTACCGGCAATAGATATGTGGTCGGTGAGCCGTCCGAGCGGGAGGCGGCCCTTTCCGACACCGAGTGGATTGAGCAAATGGTGGGGCTTTCGGTGAGCGAGCTTATAGATATTCTTTGTAACTCCAGTCTCGGCAAAGACAAGAAGAAGTGGTTCGCAGCCGTTCACAGGCTTGTAGAAATCGGCTCTGCCGCTGTACCGGAGCTGGTTGCCGAGCTTAGGCGAACCGAAAAACCACAGACTCAAAGCAGATTGGCCCTTACGTTAAGAGCAATCGGAGACCCCAATGCCGTGCCGGGTTTGATTGACGGGCTTGGACGCAGCGGTTTTTCCAGCGATTACGGAATTGGTGAGCCCAGGACCGAACTTGATATGTTCATCCAACAATATCAAATGGATCCGACTAAAAAGGATTTAGGTTTAGGTCGGCCCGTTCGTGAAATCACAATAGCCCTTGAGAAACTGACCGGCCATACCGAAGGGCATGACCATTTCCACGCCTATGATTTGAAGTACGACCGATTGGGCTCTTATACCATAACCCCGGAAATCAGGGACAGGCAAAGACAACACCGGCGCCAGGTCGCAGAGCGATGGCGCAAATGGTGGCAGGCCAACAAGGACAATATCAAACCGACCGAAACTCTCCCAAAACCACCCGCCGAGTCGAAACCGGCCAGATCCGAAAAGCTCGAACAAATGATTATGGCCGCACCGGAAGGCTCAATACTGACTTTGGCTATCGTCCCGAACGTGGACGGCTCGGGTCGTCGGCCGAGCCTGACTAAAGAGGAATATCAACGGTATCTTGATGATTTGGCCCAAAACGGACCGTTTTCAGGCTCAATTCGTGGAGACAGCTTCCAATGGTCGCCGGTAAAGGGCAATCCCGCTCGGTTCAGAGATTTACCTTTGAGCGCTTATAAAGAGCGAACCTATCTGCTGCTCTGTGCGCGTGCTCAATACGTAATGATGCCTGAGCTTGAAGGCAAGTGGGCCTGGGGGCTTGAGAAAGTTGAGGCTACCCAGGATGGAGATGGGAAACCGACGATAAGTATTCAATTCGATGAAAAAGGCTCCGAGCTTTTCTACGAATTGACCAGAGCTAATATTGGCAATCATCTGGCGATAGGTGTGGACGGCTGGGTTCTGTCGGCTCCGACTATCGAAACACCGTTGACGAAAAGGGCGGTCATCGCAGGAGACTTCACCGAAGAACAGGTCCGTACATTTGTAGAGGAACTGCGAAAAGGTATGACGCCGGTCGACCAGCAGACCATAAAAGCAATGCGACTTATTGCCGAAGCAGCCGACAAGTTAAATAAACAGGATGTTGCAAAGATGGGGCCACGCCAGGTTGTAGAGAATTTCCTTATTGCCGGATTAGGCGGTCTTAATGAAAAACTCAGATGGTTTGTTTGCCCCGGTTCGGCGGTAGACAAAATCCTGGATGGTACAGACCTTTCCGAAGAGCTATCAGATGGCCACAAGATTAAGGTTGTCAACGTATATGCCGGCAGCAAAGATGCCTTTGCGGTTACTTCCGACATTACGGACCAATATGGAGAGCAGCTCGGCAAATTCATGTTTTACTTGTCAAATGAAAGCGACAACTGGCTCATATATGACCTGGACGCAGGCCAAGCCGACAAGGTACGCGAAAGCCTGACTGAGTTCCTAAGTACACACCCTGATGTGCAAGCTGCTTCGTTGAATGTCAAGATTTCTGCGGAGAAGCCGGGGGATACTTATTCTGCGACGCTGCCCAACGGCGTGACGGTTGAGCTGGTTGGAGTATGTGAGCATCCAAGCGAAGGGAAACAATGGTGGCGGCCCGACGGCACCCTGTGGGAAGACAGGCCTTATGAGGAATTCTCCTCCCATAATAGTATGAGTGGGGAAAAGGGGTACGAATTAGTCTGGCGACTGAAATCGGATGAAGATGTTGTTTATGAGGTAGAATCCGCCGAACAGGGAGGGTCGGCCGGCCAGGATGTCCTGCACAGCGAGAGAGGATTACGAACAGAGTTTAGAAATGGAGAATTCTATGGTGTTATCTTCTTCTTTTCACCGAGACTAAGTCAGGCAGCTATTGGAATAGGAGTGGGGCTCGACAGAAACTGGAAAACCATAGCCTCGTTGGAAGGGGATGTTTCCAAAGCATCGTCAACTATTAACAACGTTGATCTTTACCCGGCTGTCGGAGCAGATGGCCGAACCTACATTGACGCCGCATATCGTTTTCCCGAAGGCAAGGGACATGCGTATCGTTTAGTCGCTGTGGATACAAGTAATAAACAACATATCATGCAACAAGGTTCAGAAACAAAGGGCCGAGGAAATATTCATTGTCGCAAACAGATTGATTTGCCTTTGGAGCAGATTAAGACGATTCATTTCCAGACCCAGCCCTTACAACGGGTCACGTTCGAGAATGTCTCGCTTCGCCCAGGTGTTCAGACTGATGTGGAGATTGAAGGTGAATCAGAAAATTTTTTTGGTGTTGTCGGTGTTCAAGATGGCACCTTGGGTAAAAATACCTCGGCTGAAGCTGCCTTTATTATCCAAAAAGTACTGGACCGATACGCGGCCATTAAGACTTACTCGGCTATCGGTGAGTTGTTGACGGGTGTTGACCATCCTCCTGGAGCAATGGGTTCGATACCCGGCATGACGACGGAAATGTTGCAACAGATGGGAGAGCAACAACTTAAGAGTATATTTACCATAAAGATGGCCAGGCCAAATCTTTATTGTATCGAATGGAATAATAACATTGATAGCGACTTAAGCAAGGTCGGCAATGCATGGTCTGTTGGCGATGGCAGCTATGGATTGATTCTTGGAAAGGAAAAATCCTTCGAGAAACCCCTCAGGGCTCTGATCTGGACAGCCAGCAATATGGGCAAAGTACAATCTTCACTTTTCTTCGACACATCCTTAAATACATTGAGAGAGTTACGGGATCTTTCTCAGCAGGAAGACGAACAACTGGAAGGTGTCGACTGTTACGTTATATCGGGAAGCCGGCATAGAACAACTTACACCTATTGGGTATCCAAAAAGGATTTTCTGATACGCCGCTACAAATTTGTTTCCGGAGGCGATGGTAAGCCTATTGAAGGACCTGGGCATGAACTTACCGATGAGACTATCAAAGAAAGCTTCAAAGCGATGGACAAAGAAGCTACTCCGGAAGAAATTGCAAAAATGAGAACAATGTTAACCGCTGCCAACGCAATGGTATCTAAAGTAAAAGTCACCAACACGGAAACCTATAGGAATATTATCCTTGATCAATCCATCTCTGAGGAACAATTTGTACCCAGCAAAGATATTGACGAAATAACCGAAGAACTGAAGAATCTACGGGCAAAATATATTCATAGATTGAAAAATATCTCACCGACCGACCCGAATCTGAAAACCGATGTGC
>CAYVIT010000136.1:3584-7892 GCA_964451425.1 uncultured Pirellulales bacterium | reverse complement strand
TGATTATTGATTAATTGTTGGAGATTCTTCGCTTCACTTCGTTGCGCTCAGAATGACACGCCGCTGACGAGGGCTAATTTATTGTTTCGCTTCCTGTCGTGTGGCGATGGGAACGTAGCCTGCCTCCAAACCCTGCGGCGGTGTTACAATCAAGGCCAGGTCAATATCGGCCAGTTTTCCAATCGTGGGCGGCGCCAGGTAGTCGCGGTCTTTTTTCCAGCTCCGGTGGAGTTTTTCCACCCGCGCCTGCAGGCTCTGTCGCTCTTTATCGGTTAAATCGGCGTTGAGTAATGCAGGCTGGTCGGCGAATCGATACCAGTAGTACGTGACCACGCTGCCATCCCCCGGATGGGCCTTGAAAGGCCCTGCCACGGGGCCGGGCTTCTTCCAGCAGGAGTCGGGATCGTCGGGAGTGACGTAGGGTTCTGAAGGGGGCCCGGTGGGCCGAGAAAAGCTGACCTTGGTGAGTCCTGTTTCAGCCGGGACCTGGCCCGGTGGTATGGGAACCCACTTAGCTTTTTTGCCATCTTTGGTCAGGCGATAGTATTCGGGGAGCGTGGCCAGCGGGCCGTCTTTGGTGTCTTTTTTCGTGACCAGCTCGTAGTTCCACCGGTATCCAAAGGTAGTCGGATCAGGCGCGACGGGAGTGGCAAAAGAACTCCAGGCGATAGGGACTTTTTCTTCCCTGGGTACCTGCGGCTTATATATCCTCCATGTTGCCCCGCCTCTTCCGGTGAAGCTGTGTGAGACTTCCCCGCTCGGGTCGATAGCGCCGTCGGCCGGGGGCCCGCCCTCGAACCAAGCCTTGACGGCATCCCAGAGTGCCTTTTTGTTGTAGGCGGTGACGCGGTGGACGACGGCCGAATCGCCCTGGGGCCCTCGTGGGAACGAGGTTGGGGCTATTCGGGCGTAGGTATCGGCCTTGTCGTCAACGGACTGGACGCTGGGGACGTACTGGGTTTCCATTTGCAAAGCCCTATTGGGATTAGAGGGACGTGTATCCAGAAACATTCCAGCAATGTTAGGGTTATCCACAGTTGCGCGGGACCAGAAATAGGGGGTGAAGAAAGCAACCGGGCCTTTGAAGTTTCGCGTGTTCAAAAACAAGGTCCAACAGTTATTTCCTGTAGGAACGTTTTTCCCTGCGGTGGTGGATTTGGCCTTGGTTAGCGGAAGCGGCAGGTACCCGTAGCCGAACAGCTCACCGCATGTACCTTGTTTCAGATTCAGGCCATCCGGGGGCCACAGCAACCAGGGAGTGAGTTGTGCGACGCCGTACTTGCCTCTCGGTTTGTCCCAGTCCCTTCCTTTGCCGGCCCCGGGTCCATTGGCCCATTCACTGAAATTCAAGGCCACGCCGCCCATGATGAACTTCGGGGTTTCCGTCGCGAAGCGCGTGTCACGCCACCAGCCCAGGCCGCCCTCGATATCGGAATACAGTTTGTCAGGCTCTGGGCCGTCATACTGAGCGTGCATCCAGGTGCCGAACAGACCTGTTTGAAAACGAGGCCCCGGGTATTCCTTCAACAAAGGCCAGGCTGCTACATACATTGAGAACCCGGCGTTATACGTTTTTTCAACTCTGTCGTTGGGGACGAGCAGGTATCCGGCCATCTCTCCTTTCTGAATCTGATTGGGGGCACCGCACACGGGTGGCAGGGGCAAGACGAACACGAGAGACAGGCAGAAAGTGAACAATATAAAAAACCTTTTTTTCAACATAAGCTGACATTTCCCATTTAAACGGTTAGCAAGTTTTTTGGTGTGCAGTGCACACCCTACCGAATAATCAATGATTAAGGATGAATGATGATAGTAAAAGCGATAATTTCACATTTCAGATCTCATATTTCAAATTAAGTTGACGATTGGCATTTTCGAGATTTTAGCCTGTCAGATATATTATCAAAGCTCCCAACCCTTCCTGTACTCGCGGGTCAGGTATTTATTTGCCTGCTGAAAGTTGGTTATTTTCATGCTCTTTGTATCGTAATCGACCTTTCTTTTCGCCCTTAATGCAACAGCGGCGAGGTTGATAGTCTCAGTGACAGGGCCTGCCAGGAGAAAGGAGCCGGCAGATTCTTCGTTTCTTTTAATGGCATTTACCCAATTACTCGACCTTCTTTGCCGGTCCTGTTGTGGAAGCTGTTTTTGGCCGGGATAAGCGCGCATTTTGGCTTCCGGGATAATTTGTGGATTTTCACCATGGAAACCGGCAAGGATTTTACCTTTATCTCCTACGAACATCATTGCCTCGGCCGGTAATGATTTATTATCTACGGCTAATTCCTCTGGTGGAAAAGGCTTCATGCCTCCATCGTACCAGAAGAGGTCGAAAGGAGGCAAAATTTTCTGTTTCGGGAACCTGAGCCGGACCATGCAGGAGTAGGGAAAGGCCACATCATTGTTCACTTCGCGGCACACCTGATCAACGATGGTACGCGTGGTTGTTCCATAGGCCTCAGCGCTGATCGGGGGCGTTTCTATACCGAGGGTCACGAATAAAGGAAACAGACTGTAATGTCCCATATCTGCAATACTGCCGCCGCCGAAATCATACCAGCCGCGAAAAACATTGTGTGTATAATTGGGGTGATAAGGACGATTGGGTACAGGGCCCAGCCAGAGATCCCAGTTAAATCCCTTCGGTACCGGAGGGGTATCCGTCGGATTGGATGTCCATTGGGGCCAGACGGGCCTGTTCGACCAGTTATGTATCTCCTTTAGCGTGCCAATTACGCCGTCCTTCATCCATTTCAGGGTGAGCTCGTTTTCACGCCTGTCGCTCCAGGCCAGAAGATGCGTTATGACCTTTTGCCGGCGGGCCGTTTCAATGGCGAGCCTTCCTTCCGATACGCGATTGGCAATCGGCTTATGGGTGACAACGTGCTTTCCTTTTTTCATGGCGGCAATGGCTATTGTGGCGTGAAGATGATCCGGTGTCATTATTTTTACGGCGTCCAGGTCTTTTTCTTTATCGAGTAAATCGCGGAAATCCTCATAAGAATTACATCCGGTGTATTTGCCTGAAGGAGTGTTTTTAGCGTAATATTTTTCCACATAGTCGCGGCCTATGTCACGACCGCCGGGAATACCTTCAATACCTGCACCCCAGGTCGGATCTCCCAATGTTCTGCGGATGCCGTCCCGGATGCCATTCGACGACCAATCAATGTAATTGGTAGTGAATTTATTCGGATCGCATACGGCCACTATCTGCACATCGCGGTTTTCAAGCATGCCCGGCATTTCGCGAAGTCCTTGTGTGCCGCATCCGATATTGGCAACGGTCACCTTATCACTTGGAGCAACATAACCCGGGCCTCCCAATACATGTCTGGGAACTACTGCAAACGCTATTGAAGAAACAGCTGCTGACTCCAGAAATTGACGACGGTTAAGGTTCTTTTGAGTTTTCATTTTAAATCTGTGCCTCCTAAAAAATCTGTTCTTGTCTATTCACAAGGATTTATATGAAATCCTGTAATTCCATTTGGCTTCAATATACAGCAATTTTCAGAAAAAAACAATGCCAAGATTAATAGCAAAATCCATTTGTGAACCAGTATTGGCCGAATAATATCATCTTTAATAGAGATTAGAGGATTTGAGCAGGAGAACAGTTGAGCAGTAGAGAATATTCAAGGAAAATCCTAAACCCTAAATCCGAAACAAATCCTAATTACCGAAATCCAAAGGTTCAAAAATGGAATCCGCATCGAGTGCGGAATGACAGATGTGGGATTGTTTACATGGTGTGGCCAGATTTTTCCACTCCGTCCCCGTGCTTTCTTTCGAAAGCAAGAACGGGGACTTCGGTCGAAATGACAACAAAATGGATTCCTGCATCCCCGATGTGGTTTGGAACAGGTGAAAATGAGAAGGGCCCGGCGTCTAAGCCGAGCCCCTTGGTTTTAGCCTTATTACTGCTTTGGATTAAGCAGGAACTACGCTCGTGGCGCAAGGCCCTTTTTTACCTTCACCGACCTCGTACTCAACCTTCTGGCCTTCATCAAGATTTGCATACCCGGTCGTCTTGATTTCTGAGTGATGAACGAACAAATCATCGCCGCCATCATCGGGAGTGATAAATCCATAACCTTTGCTTCCGTTAAACCACTTTACTGTACCTGTACTCACAATAGTACTCCTTTGGCCTGCTAAACGGCCATAAAATTTGTCCCTCGCATTTTGTTAAAGAGAATATTCCTGAGAGACGTGAGAATATGCCCCACTAATAGTAATCGGATTATTATAACAGGAGAGCCAATGGAATTGCAACAAAAAAATAAATTTTAATTTCAGTCG
>CAYVIT010000136.1:0-3484 GCA_964451425.1 uncultured Pirellulales bacterium | reverse complement strand
AGGTATCGAACAAGAAATGCTGAATTGAGAAGTGAATTGGTGTGCAGTGCACATCCTAAAATCCGGGTCCCTGCCACCCACCTTCGCGGGCAAAGATTATTCGGCACTAACTTCACAGGGGGAGCGGCAGGCAAGGGGGCTGGAATTTGGTGGGATTTTTATAGTATCATTTTGGACAGAGATATGTAAAATCAGCGGATTAAAAAGCGTGTGCTGTAAATACGAAGCGAAACCAAATTCAGGGATGGCTACAGGATGAGTGAAAGCAAATTAAAAACAGCGGTGCTCGGCCTCAACGAGCGTGGCCGGCTCCTGCTCGAAGCAGCCTCCAAAATCGACAATATCGAGATTTTCGCCGTCGCCGACAAAGACACTGCCCTTGCCGAGAATGTCGCTGAGCAATACGAATGCGAAGGCTATGACGACTACAGGCAGCTTGTAACATCAATGGACTCGCGTCTGCGCAGCGGAGAAAGTGAGAATGTTGAAAACGGCGTCGACACAGGCTGTCTGCTGGTAGCCGCCCCTATGCACACCTGCGATGAGTATGTACGAATGGCGGCTAAGAAGAAAATCACTATCCTTAAGCTGCCTCCTGCGGCGAGGAATTTTGAAGAGGCGGCCCAACTGGTCCGCCTTGCCGAAGAACAGGATATAAAATTTGCCATCGGCAATCCGAGCCGATTCGCGAAAAGCTTCGCTGCATTGCGCGATTTTGTGCAGCAAGGCAAAATCGAACACGTATTCCTGATAACCGCCTTTTGCAATGTCGGCGAGTGGCAGCACCCCGACTGGCAGAGCGACCCGAAGCTGGCCGGCGGCGGTGTTTTGCTGCACAACTGCTACAAAATAATTGACCAGATAATCCTGAATTTCGGGATGCCGGAGCAGGTTTACAGCCTGAATACGAACGCAGCAGCCGATAAGCAACAGCGGCATTATCTTACGGAGGACACCGTAGTTGTAACGATGAAATTCAGCGATACCATCAGCGGCAATCTGATAGCAACGCGGCGGCCAGGCACCGGACCGGCTGAGGAATTCGTGAAAATTTACGGTAAAGATAAAATCCTGACCGTAACCAGCTCGCATCTTACCGTAACCGATGGCCTTAGTCAGAAGAGCAAGAAATCGAAATACGACGATGACGAGCCGGCCTGGTATCAGGCTATGCTGGAGAATTTTGCGCTGAGCACGTTACAGCCAAGTGAACACAAGCTGAGCAGCAGCGGCAGAGAGAATCTGACGAATATGGCCGTCATCGATTCGGCGTATCTTTCCGCCCGCACCGCGATGCCGGAGGAGCCGGGAAAGATTTTACAGATGGTCCAAATCGAGCCGGAAGAACTTTAGCCGCAGACTACAAGTAAAAAAAGAAGCCGTTGCAGATACAAATTCTAATTGCCTTTCAACCTATTCAGAACGGCGGAGTTGAATTCCCCTTTCCCTGTTACCAGACCCTCGCGTCTTCGATACCTCGAATTAATCCTCGACTTCAGATAGGCCACTCGATTTTCAGGATTTGGGTGGGTACTGAAAAATTCAATAGAGCGTGTCTTCTGCTGGTTCTGGAGCATCTGCATAGTCTCGACCATTCCGTTGGGGTCATATCCGGCGCGAACCATGTAATCGAGGCCTGCCATGTCGGCATCCTTTTCATCGGTTCTGCTAAATCGCAGGCCGATGATCTGGCGGGTCAGGTCCGCAGCGGTCCTGACAGTACTCGATGTCCTGTCAGAAACTGCGGCAGCCATCAAAATATCAATGCCAATCTCACGACTCATCAGAGCGGCAGTGTCACGGGCGACGACGTGGCCCACCTCATGGCCAAGTACGGAGGCAAGCTGGGCCTCTGTGGTCAATTCCTTGAGCATGCCCTTTGTGATAAAGACATATCCGCCCGGCATGGCAAAGGCATTGACCATATCATCGTCCAAAGCAACGAAGTGATAATCCCAGCCTCTTCTGTGGCTGACCTTTGCGACCTTCTGGCCGACAGTGTTGATATAGTTTTGCAGGACCTCGTCGGCGATTCTGCCGCCCATTTGTTTTTCAATCTCGGGAGCATATTTTTTGCCTATTTCCAAGTCCTGTGACTCGGTCATGAGCATAAGCTCCTTTTTGCCGGTTATGGGATTGACGGCGCATCCGGCACAAAGTGCCAGAAGAAGGGCTGTCATTAAAATTATGAATTCTTGTCTCATTTTTTATCCCCACAATTAATAACAGTACTATTTTGAAATCTTAGCTTACACTATTATAAATTTCCCTTATTTTATACGATAGTGAAAAATACCGGGAAGGAAAAAATTTGGATAGCGGATGAGTATATGCGTTAATAAGTAAATGCGTGGATGCGTGAATGAGTGAATGAGTGAATGAGTGAATCCAAATTTAGATTTTGCACTGTAATCTTCGTTTTTCCCATTGCACTGGGCGAGAAGACGGAGGATAATATGACTCAAGATAAATGATATGAAAAGGGATTATATTTTTTTAGAAGTGAGGTTTTTTGCTTATGGGAGCGCGAGATGAAGGAGATTTAGCCGTACTGCGTCAGTTGAAAGAACTGGGTTCAGACCTTAATAATCCGCATACAGTGGACTATTTTTTGTATTTTCCATCAGAAGAACAGGCCAAGTCGGCGGCAAGTGAAATCGAGAGACAAGGCTATGCGGTCAGGATTGATCGCGTGCCGACGCCCTGGTGGAAGAGATTATTCTCAAAGCCCGAATGGGGCTGCTATGCGAACAAGAGTATGGTCCCGGAGGAAGAGACAATAATTGAGACAAGCAGATGGTTTGAAGGGATTGCACAACGTTTTTGCGGAGAGTATGACGGCTGGGGAACCGAGGTGGTAAAGTGAGAGCGGTTCCAACGGAACAATATGAATAATAGGAAAAGGCACCTATTCTTAAGATTCGAGCGGCTTTTAGCCGATTTTTTGTTGTGTATGTTGAAATAGCGGGGATAATAGGATGAGAGATAAGATATATGAAAATTGAAGCGAAGCAGCGGGTGCACCACGATACCGCGAGCGTGGCGCCGGTGAGCCGCACTTTTATATAATTAGAAAGGGGATAAAATGCCGAGTTGGAAAGAGACAGAAAGGTATGCTTTTATTGCACTAATAGTCTACTTCGTTTTCAGATTCATTTCTCTGTATTTGACAACTAATCTCACAAAGGTCGTAGGTATAGAACCATCCAGCGGAACATACTTCGTGTTATTGTATGGCATTCCTATGCTCTGTAACGTAGGCTTTGGGCATTGGTTATCATCGTTAAATAAGGGCAGAGGATATATGAGAACAATCTGGTTTATATTCGGATTTTTCTTCGGCTTACCTGGTGTAGGGCTGTACTATATATTGAGGCTTTGTGAGCACGTAAAGAATAAAGAAAGTAACAGTGTACAACAAGCCGTTTAAGCCGTAGAGATTTTGGTTGTGCGGAAAGGATAGTTAAGTCGGCCCAGTTAGAAA
>CAYVIT010000135.1:0-7988 GCA_964451425.1 uncultured Pirellulales bacterium | reverse complement strand
TACATTGCCTCTTTGACCTTCTGTATAGGATAGCCGCTCATCGAGCCGGAACAATCCACGACAAAGAAAATTTCCTTTGGCTCGAGATTCTGGGTCACACTTTCAAGGCTCGGCTGAATCATCAGCAAAAGGTATCCTCCCTGTTGGGAATAATGGGTAAGATAGGCGCTGCGCGGTTTTTCTTCAGCAACACGGTATTCGAGGATAAAATCCTTATTAGGAATAGTATCCTGCGTCATTATGCTCACAGTGGCCTTTCCAGTGCTCTCATCCGTCAACTCTATATCGTGTGATTTTGAATGCAAATCCTCAATAGACAGGCCGGCATCCAGTTTGACGGTGAGGCTGATATCGTGGCCGCTTCTTCGCCCGGGCTTTATGACGGGCGGAGTAATACGGGATGCGTCGGGTACCGTATTTGTATCCGGTGCCCAGCCGGTGCCCTGTTTTCCCGTCGGAGCGCCCGGTATGAACCGCGGGCCAACAACCATAGGAAATACATATCTGTATACACCACGGTCATATTTGAGTGCCTGCACATAACGAATGGTAATCACAATCTCTTCGCCAGGCTGAATATTCGCCACCGACTGCGTAAAGATATTCGGCCTCTCCTGCTCCAAAAGTGCTGTACGCTTACCGACGGCCCGCGCTTGTTCATAAATTTGCCTGGCCTCCATGCGTTTATGAATCTCTCCGTATATATTACGCTGGCCTACTACCATTATCATCTCATTGACCGCTGAATTTTCCGGCAGCGGAAAAACATAGACCGCCTCTATCTTTTCATTATGAGGATTGTGGAAATGCTGTTTTACCTCTACCTGAGCCAGGAACCCGGAAATCTGGGCATAAACAGATGTATGTTTTAGGGGGAACTCCAGAATCACCTCGCCGTCCTCATTCACCGCCCGCAAGGCGCCTTGAGTTACTTGAGGCTCATCGGGTGGAGTAACCTGGCCTGTGTCTTCGCTCCAAGCATGTGAAATTAAGGCAACGACCAGCAAAATAGCCCCTACACCTAACAATCTTATCTTTTTTGTCATGCAATTTTCCATTTTTTGTTCTCCCATAAAAACTTTCTTGCGACTCATTTTGTACTCAAAATCCAAATCATACACACTCATCTATCTATTTTAGACGTTTTAACCATCCGATGGTTGACGACAGAGTCACACTTTTATCGAAATTTTCCTTCATCTTGCCCTAATTACATTCTCAAAAACCACTTAGGAAAAGTAAAAGTTATGTAAAATAACACTATCCTTTCGCCCAATAAGTATTTATGACCTTCTGTTGTATTTCGTTTACTCTTTCGACCATCTTTCAATAGAACAAGTTGCCTTAATATATATTGCGCGCAGGAGCTGCGCGTTACTCACAAATTTGCTCGCTTTTTCATGTGTTGTAAATATGCCGATAAGATGTTGAGCGGGAAAAAACTCTGTGCGGCTTCAGGATTCTACCAGATGGCAATCTGTCGTTCAGGTTTCTTCAGTCCTGCGGCAACGGCCTTTTTCCGGAACTGTTCACCGGCTGGAAAGGGACTATGAAAAAACAGGACTTGAACCACCTTGGGGTAATGGTTTATCGCCTCCAGAGCTTTGTCCCATTGTTTGGGATGCTTCTCTTTGAGAGTTTGAGCCAAATCAAGGCAAATTGCCAGATAAGCAGCACGGGCGATTTTTCGGTCATCGCTTCCTTCGATTATGGCCTCCTCAATCTCGGATTTCATTTTTGACCGCAGCCGTCCTGCTTCTTCGGCAAAGTCGGCCAGTGGTAATGTATTTGCCGGCTTTTCCAGGCGTATGCGATAAATAAGTTGGCCATTGATAGTTTCCTTTTGCCCTCCTTTTTCGACAATGACTTTCTCAGCCAGCTCTATGAGCCGGTCGGCAAAACTGGTGATGGTCTCATCCATAGGCATATCATCACGGGTCGTATTCTGATAACGGTCGACGATTTGCCAGCCCTGCGACATCATCCAGCGATAACCTTTGATTACACCGATAATCGTACCGGACGTGGCGGCATTATTGTCAGCATCCCAACCGAAGTTGAAGGCTATTCTCAAGGTCTCCACGAGGTCTCCCCGGCCGTAAAGCAAGGCGGCAATGGTGGATACAGTATTGAGCTCATATCCATTTTTGTCCCGCATCGCGCCTTTATACCGGCTATATTTTTCTTTCACAAGCCGTCGGGTGGTACGCCAGTCATTCGGATGCAAACGATGCCACCAGCAGACATCGTTGACAATTTGCCGGATAGCGCACTTTGCATCAATCGCTTCAATGCCGGCATCAATAATCTTATCGATGTCCTCTGTTGTGAAAGCTGTTGCTATCATTGTCGTGAAAAGCTGTGTCGTTTGGGCTGGCTCTGAATCGATAGTGACACGAGTATAATTCAAACCAATTTTCGCAGCAGTCTGAGGCATCCCGGGAGCAAGCAGGCCGAATGTTTCGCAAATGAATTGCCCCGAAATGTTAAAGTCCGCCCAGGGATTCAGTACAATGCTGCCTGTCAGTGGCGGCTCAACTCCAATATCCATCAACTGGCGCGCATATTGATTGGAGCACCAGATACGTTTGTTGATTCGTTCTTTCCATAATCGCACAATCAGATGGGGCGGCAGCATAATCGTGTTATGGCGCTGCATCGCGACGATATAGACCCATTCAAGGTCTGTGTCGTCATCCGTTCGAGCACCATCAGGAAGAGCAGGAACATATTCTTCGACATTGCCCGGCTCGTTAATATATTTCATTTCATGCTTGATTCCGTTGAGATTACCCAACAATTGGCCGAGCAGTCCTCCTCGAATCTTGTCACGAAGTGCCTCAGCAGGAAACTCCATCGACTTGTTGGAACCGTCCACTCCATAGATAATCCCGCTTTTTGTTAGAGGACAGATAGCAAGTAATGTCAAAATTGAAATTATATATGTTCTTTTGATTCCCACTGTCCATCTCCACCATAAGGCGTCCTCCGCAAGGAGTCCATAGGACAGCGGAGGCAGATAATCTCAGGCAGTTACTCCCGGCTCGAGTCTCATAATAATATCTTCCTGAATCGCCGGTGACAAATCCAGGAAGTTAACGAATGTTCCGTGTATTCGCATAATATATATGCCGTTCGGAGCATACTTCTTGGGATTTTTCAGGACCTGGCGAAGATGACTTGCACTATCTACATTAAAGTAAACATAGTATGGTGACTCGCCCCGTTCGATACTACTCTGCGAAGCAGGGCTTCGCTGCGAAGCACGAGCTCCCAATCTAAACAACGGCTTAATCACATTATCCCGCATCCAGATTCCTTTATCCTCGAGGCTTTCGATATCTTTGGCACTGGTTTGGCGCAAGCCGATGTGTGACGCATATCCACCGGTCATCTTCAGAAAGGGCAGCTTCCACACTGAAAGGAATCGTTTCGGCAGACCGCCACGGTCGAAGGCAGGCTGTGGGTCTACTCCAAAACCCAGCATCGTCCGCGATTTTCTCCCATCCGGCGTTGCGCCCACCCAGTAGCCATAAAGAAGATGCGTGCTTGGAGTCGACCAGTCAGAGAGGTAATCGCAGCCCGTCGGATTCTTCAGGTTACCTATCAAATCGCTGACACCATTGACGAGTCGTACTGCTATTTCATCGACCTGGTCACAATCGTTACCGAATTTATCCTGACTTGAGAGAAAGTGACGCAGTTCCCCATATCCTTGAAAGTCTTTTTGCAGTGCGGCACGAATATCTGCTGCCTGTCGAGAGCCCCCAGGCCGAGCGGCAGTCCATTTGCCGTAAGAAAGAGCGCGGCCGACAGCGTATAGAGAATCTGTAACCACAGAAAGCCCATGAATAAGACAGCCGCTTGCATTGTAGCGAGTCCCCTGCTCCTCAGGGTCACGTATATCACGCCAGGTATAGAAACTATCCATAAGGGCCGAAGTCAATGGAACAGGCTTTTGGTTTCCTAACAATACTGTACAGGAATTTCCCGCATCCTGCATATGCGGCAGTATTTTCTCGAGCAACTCAAAAAAGACTTGCTCCAGATTCGCATAAACGGCATCGGCGCCGCCCGTTATGCCAAGTTCCCGCCAGGATGGGCCAATCTTTTTTCCGGTTATCAGGGAGATGCCGTCATTCAGTGCCAGTTCCAACACTTTTGCCAGATTCAGCCAGGTGTTCGTGGTATTCAACGACGCCTTGCCCATGATGAGTGGTTCCTGACAACCGGCGATGCAATAGTCCGGCAGGTACTCCTCAGCCACATCTCGATCCCTTAAAATTTCAAACATCACGTCATCATTAAAAAGCGAGGGGTTCGAATGGCCCGGAGAGAAAAAGAAACGTCCCAACGAACGATAAAAGCCCTCGCCGGTGCCGGAATGAACCTTAACCGACAAAGCAGGCTGGGGGTCGTTTGTTTCAAAGAAGGCATCCAAGACGATATAGGTCATATCGCAATCAATGTCCTGGCCCTTTTCATCCCGTCCCCCAACAATAACATTCTGCGATATCGCCCAGCAGCGTTTCCCAACCTGGAAAAAACACAGCAAATGCCTGACAAGTTCGACCGCTTCCTCACGCGACGTTTCAGCCTCACGATAATATGGCTGCAGTATCCTGTCGAGATTACCCACGGAAAAAGCATAAGGATTAGGCGCTTGCTCCAAAGCCATTACCTGCCACAAGAGCGTGAAAGACTGAATAGCCTCTTGTAGAGTCTTTGCCGGCTGGGCTGGTACGCGACTCAGAATCTCAGCAGTGCGTAACAACCGCGCTTTTTCTTTCTCACAATCTTCCTGCTTGCTTTTAGATTCTGCAAGCTCTCGATAACGGTCGGCCAGTATGATTACGGCCTCGAGAGCCGTGGCCATAATCCGGCCGTATTCCTGTCCCGACTCGCGGGCCTTTTGCTGCATAGCCCGAACGCCATTCTTTAGGTAGGGACGCAAATCTGGGATTGTATGGCCGGTAACCGGCTCCACAAAATAAACAACCTCATTAATCTCATCACCGGCTTTGGCATAAATTTCCTGTAGCTCTCGAACGTAAGAAGTCTTCTCCCAGTATTGACGAACCGTCCGAATTCTTTGCCTGGTAATACCCTTTTTAGGATCGGGTGAAATATCATCGTAGATTACGGTCGGGTCGCAGTAACCGGCAAATTCTTCCACCTTAAAAGAGGGATTTATCAGAGCGTACGAAGCCGAGAAAGCACCATCCTGCGTCCCCGCAATCGCACTTCCTTTTATGATGGAAATCGGCATACGCCGAACCACCCGGCAAAGTAGCTCCGCCTGTCCGGCTGCGTCATCCGGATTCCTGCCCTCAGCCCGAATCGCCTCAAGCTCCTGCATCTTGATTTCCTGAACAAAGAACCACTCATCCATACATTCCTGAGAGCGTTTGGCCCTGCGAATAAGTTCCACGCCTTCTTTCAATATATCCTTCCACGTCGTATTTAATTGTATCACTGTATAATTCCCCTTTTCCGATTCAACCTCCCAGTGATGCCTTTAGCCCACATCTTGCGAGCTCATCAACAAAAGCCTGTGCCTTGTCGCGCTCTGGAAGTTGAACACCACTCATCGGATATTCCTTATCGAGAGCAGCATATTTAGGCTCACCCAAGTGATGCTGCCTCAAGACTTCTACCTGCAAATATTTTCGCTGCCTTGCCAAATCATACAAAAACATCCTGATTCTTTCCATCTCTTCTTTGCTGTTGTTCATACCCTTCACAAAAGGAATACGGATAATAATCTGGGGCTGCTTCTTTGCTAAAGACTGCAGGTTTTGGAGGACCTGCCGGTTATCGGCACCCATCCAGTGCAGGTGTTTATCAATTGAGATGCACTTGAGGTCACAAATCAGCAAGTCGACCAAGCCGACAAACTTGCGCAAATCCGGAGTACTGGTGTTTGTCTCTACAGCCGTATGAATACCTTTCTGCCGCAATGCTTTAATAGCCAGCAAAAGCTGATTTGCCTGCAGTGTCGGCTCCCCCCCGCCGAAGGTCACTCCGCCATTGCGGCCAAAAAGTGGCCGGTATCGCTGTGCACAGCCGACAATCTCGGCAATTGGAACTTCTCTGCCGACACGCTCAAATGCCGGATGATGCCAAACATTTACGCAGGGAACATCCTTACATCTCGCACACTTGCTGCGGTCAATGCCCCATTTTTTTGCCGATTTCTTAACAGCTTCATACGGACAAGCCTTGTCAGCATACTGGGCACGGTCTGGATAGAACATTATTTGCGGCTCAGCAGACAATCCTTCGGGATTGGCACACCATCGGCAGCGGAAATTGCACCCCTTAAGGTATACAACCCATCGCCGCCCCGGCCCATCAAAACCCTCACTGAAACCTGTAGAGAAAATGTTCATCGATCCCTCTCCAGGCTGGGACAAATATCATCTTTGGATACTAATCCCAAACCAATAGCAGCCGAATATGCCGCCCCGCGTGCCGCCGCCTCCCGATTGGTACTTATATAGCACGGCAAACCAAAAATCGACTCAATCACATCGGGGACCACCGGATTTCTGCGAACAGCGTTACCGCTGGCAATTATTCGCGTAATCCCGATAAATCGGGATACACCAGCCGTAGATGACATCTCCGCAAGCTCTCGAACCATCCCCTCGATAAATCCCCGAGCCAGATTGGCAACAGTAAAATTATCCACTCCTATGCCGCTGATACTGCCCCGAAGGTTTGGGTCAAGCCGTGTGCCGCTAAAGCGAGTATCCACTGTTATTCCTGACGCCCCTTCCGGGATTTTTCCTGCAATCGCATTCATCCGCTTGTAAATATCTTCATCACTTAGCTCTACTGCGGCATATTCCTTGACAGTTGCCTGAATAAACTTTTGCAGATACGTGTACGCCAACCCCCCACACAAGCTCGCACCTACCAGAATAAATCCGCGACTCGACTGAGCTCGTCGAAGTCCGAACGGCATTGGCCTGGTCTCGAACGTTTCGACAAACTTATACTCATTTTGAGGAATCGAGATTTGCCCACCGGTACCAAGGTTCAATACCGCAGCGTTGCCGGCAAAGCCAGCGGCCCCGATTATACCGGCCTGATTGTCACCCAGAGGACTGCAAACCTGAACATTATTCCCAAGACCAAGCTGCTTTGCAAGAGCAGGCTGAATTGTACCCAGAGGTTGCGCTGCTGAATGCACTTCCGGCAACACATCTTTAGTAATTCCAAGCTTATCAACCACCTCTGCATCCCACATACTTTTCTGAGGATTAAAAATTCCCCAGCTTGCAGCGTGGGTCGCCTCGGTGGCAATTACCCCCGTTAGGCAGCCAGCCACATAATCCGCAATCGTCAAAGCAACAGTCCCGTCATCAAGCTCATTATTTTTCGATAACCAATACAGTGTTGCTCCGCCATAGCCCGCATGTAAACGGCAGCCCGTACGCTGCTGTATATCTGCTCCCAAAGCCTCTACAGCCTTCTCAATACAACCGGGTTTATCGCCCGCAAGAGTTCTCTGGTCTCTCCAGGTGATGAGATTGCTCTGCGGCTTCAGGTCAGAGTTGACCAGCAGCACACCATGCATCTGGCCGGTTATACCGATGCCAACTACCTCTTCCCTGTGAACATTCTTCTCGCTCAAAAGTTTTTGAATCAAACCAAAACACAAATCCCTGATACACAGAGGGTCCTGCTCGTGATAGCCTGCAGGGAGATTCTTGATTTCAGCATCATTTATTTCTGAGCAGATTGTCACCGGCTGCAGCGAATCACACGAAAGTGCCATCGCACATAGGTTCGAGGTCCCAATATCCAAAGATAAAACAACCTTATCGCTCATTCTCGCCCCGTATCAGCTCAACAGAGGTTCATCTATTATAGATGCACAGGAAATAAACAATATTACTTGAATAGAACATACCTGTCAAATGCGCCGCTTCGCTGTCTTTTTCGGCATCATCGAACCGGGATTCTACGGATTGGCAAGG
>CAYVIT010000134.1:0-8303 GCA_964451425.1 uncultured Pirellulales bacterium | reverse complement strand
AATTCTTCAGCCTTTTTTAACATTCTTACAGATATATGCCTGTCTTGCGGATTATTAAACCACCCTGATAAACTTTGGAGAAATGAAACAACGGATTGCGAAGACCAAGATATAGAACCTGTGATTAAACTATTAGAACGGCCCGTCCCAAGTGGTTGAAATTTTCTGACAATATAAGTCTGTTCTTCTGATGTAAAAGAGTTGAGCCACCAATCCTGTAAACCGTAAAAAGCTATCTCTCCGCCTATTCTTTTCCTTTTGAAAAAACCAAACATAGTTATATCTTCCATATGGTCATTTTCATTTTTCAGCATTTTTCCTCAACATCATAGCACCGAGGCTAAGCAGTAAAAGCGTGGCCGGTTCGGGTACAAACGCGAAATTATCGAAATTGGCTTCGACTACAGTTTGCTGACTATCCCACATCCCAGAGAAACCCACAGCATCAAATCCGATTGCTGATTGTGGAGCGAATTCTACAGTCAAAGTTCCAAGATAAATTCCGTTCTTATTTTCTCCTTCATAAAAGTCAACTTGAAAAATGTCATCTGGGCCATTTACAAATGCATCAACGAAATAAGTAGTTCCAAACTCAAAAGGAATTGTCTCTGTTGAAATTCGATGTGTCTCTGTTGTTTGCCCTCCAGTTCGTATATAAAATTCTTTTCTTCCTTCGCTTGGTCGGCTAATTACTGGCTGAATGAAAGCACATCCGTAAAGCTCACTTCCGGCTGAGTTCATAAAACCAAAGAGACCACTTGCTGGGTCAGATGTCGGGCCTGGAAGCTCGCCTGTTATCCTTATAATAGTGCTGAATCCATAATATACCGAATGCACGTCTTCAATAGTTGGTATGATGGCATATCTCTTGTCGGCTGGTGTCTGTCTTATAAAGGTAGCATCTAAAGATTGGGTGAGGGAATTCCAAGAAAAAACAGTATCACCGTTTTCTTCATAATACTTAAATCTTCCAACCCCAGTATCAAAGGTTTCCATCCAAGTAGCTTCTGAAGTGGAGACAACAACTAATGTTACAATAACCGATAATAAAATATTTCTCATTGCTCTACCCCTTAAAAAATGTTGATTTTTACTCACGCTTAAAAGGGCACCACTGCATTATATTCATTTAAGTCCCGCAAATCCGTTGCAACTTATTTTCTCCGTTCATGGCCTAACTCCATCATTGTAAGCAGACAATTCTATACCATAGAAGCGAGTGAAAAGCAAGTAAAAACAGCAAAATGTTATCTTTTAGGCCGTTTCCTGTGTAGTAGTCGTCCCCCTGCTTTCTTCCGAGGGCATCGTACGCAAATTCGGCTTTTGTCTGGCCGGCTTTGGTGATTTTGACGTTGCGGTTTTCGTAGTCATATTCGTATTCGTAGCCCTGCCGGTCTTTTGTCAGGCTGCCTGCGGCATCATAGGTTAAGTTGGCGTCTGCAACGCTGGTATAGCGGTTGGTCAGGTCATCTACGGTGTAGGTTATATCGTTGCCGTCCCAGACGTTGACGTTTTCCCTGTTGCCAAGGCCATCTACCTGTTTTGTCGCGGTAAGCATCATATCCTTATCTCTTTATAATTATGATAACAATTCTGCCGGAACTTACAAGGGCGGTGATTGGAAAAGTTTCACTGGATATTTGGTGATTTTTCATATAAGATTCCGGTCTGTAAATTATATTATACCCTCCTTTTTTGTAGATGGTTTTATGAAAGTTATAGTTGCCGAAGAGTGTGGATTTTGTCACGGCGTTAAAAACGCCATCAGAATCGCCGAGAAAATCCTGTCGCAGGAAGATGAGGTTTACAGCCTTGGTCCCATCATCCATAACAAGGATATGGTTGACCGCCTGGCAAAAGCCGGTCTGAAAACCGTAAGTAAAGTCGACCAGATTCAGTCGGGTACGGTGCTTATCCGTTCTCATGGTGCCGCCCCCGTGCAGATAGCGAAGCTTAAAGAAAAGGGGCTTAATATTGTTGATGCCACCTGCGTATTAGTTAAAAGAGTACAGCGTATAGCCGAGGAGCTTGAACGGGATGGTTACAAGGTAGTAGTTATCGGCGATGCAAATCATCCTGAGGTGCAGGCGGTTGTAGGCTGCGTCAGGGATGTGGTTGTTATTGGCAATGAATCGGATTTACATAAATTGCCTGAAAACGCCCTGTTGGGCGTTGTCTGCCAGACCACGCAAAGCCCGGAGCACTTCGGCAGGATGCTTGGAGCAATAGGACGGACCGGCTTTAAGGAATTGAAGGTTATCAATACGTTGTGTCAGGAGGCGATGAAGAGGCAGCAGTCCGCAGTGCGATTGTGCAAACAAGTGGATATAATGTTCGTTCTGGGCGGCCTGGAAAGTGCCAATACGCACAAGCTGGCCGACCTCTGCAAAAAAGAAAACAGTGAAACGTTTCATTTACAAAACTGGAATGAGCTTGATAAAAAAATACTTTATGGTAAAAATATAGCCGGCGTTACGGCAGGGGCCTCGACTCCTGAATGGATAATCGCCGAATTTGTAGAAAAGCTGGAGACTTTTGATACCAGCAGCGGGTGAGTTAAAGCCTTGCAGAAAAGGGGAAAAGAAAATGGGTATTAGAAAAACTGCCGTTATAGTGTGCTTGCTGGTGCTGGCAAGCAGCGGTTTACTTGAGGCCAAGAAAGGGGAAGATACACAAATATATACTGTGTTTGTTAACCAGGGTTGTTCGTGCCCCGCAGGAGGAACACCCAAAGGCCTTACAACAAATAAAGAATTACTGCATAAATTAAAAAGCGAGTGCGGTGGAATAGATTTCATCGCAAGGGACTTGACGGAACGCGATACAAGCCTTAAGGCAGCTCTTGATGAATTAGAGGCTTCAATAGAAGGTTTAGATGGAGTGCTTATCGTCGGCGCTTTAGGCAATAAAGAATATAAATTAGCATTTACCGGATTACCTACAATATGTGTATATAACCTTTTTGAATGGATGAATGTACCCTACAAGCTTTACTATACGGAAAAAGAAAATAGTATAAAAGTAGGGGGGCCTGAGTACAAAGGCGGAAGAATTTTAACGGCCCAGTTGGACAGAAGAAATGTCTGTGACCCGTCTGTTTCTTCGGCTATGTTTGAGGATCTGGCAGGCAAAATCAAAATAATTCAAGCCATAAAGAAGTTGAAAGAATCCAGGATATTGGTTGTTACACCTAATGAGTATCTTGCACAGGTAGATTACCAGGGTGATGCAAATAAACGTTTTCCAGAAAATTATAATGAGACCTATACTCGTGCATTAAAAGAGTCATTAGGGGTGGAACTTTTAAGAATAGAGCCTAAGGAGTTTTACGAAGCGGTTAAAAAAGTTGAAGAAGGAGAAGCAGAAGAGATTGCAAAAATGTGGGTCGATGAAGCTCAAGGTATGAAAGATACTGTCGAATCAGAAGTAATAAAAACCGCCAAGTCGTATCTGGCCTTTGAAGCATTAAGAAAGAAGTATAACTGCAATGCAGTATCGACTCAGATAAGGACACTGACCGGCAGCGGAAAGGCAGAAGATATCTTCTGGCCGGGTCTTGGTCTTATGGAGTTCCAAAAACGAGGGATACAGGCTATCTGTCAGGAGTACGAAAATATAATGGTCGCTCATCTGATGGGGTATTGTCTTACGGGTAGGCCGAGTATGCTGGGCGACCTCATGATAGATACCTTTAACAATGTATCTATTCTTACCCATTGTGGAGCTCCACTTAATCCTTGGGGAGACGATAGAAGAATTCCTTATATTATATGGAGTCATGCACAAAGCCCGGTAAGAGGTACTCTAAAGCCTGGTTCAGGTACTGGTGCGCAAGTAAACTACCCCGCGAATGAACCTGTTACAATATGGAAAGTCTATATACTTCACAAGAAAATAGGCCTTTATACGGGCAAAACTGCTGATGGTCATTCTCTCTATAAAGATTTTGATAATATAATGTGTAGAACCAAGTTAGTTGTGAGAGTTGATGATGCAAAGGGAATACAGAGGCATTTTTCTCCTGATGAATATGGAATCCATAGGGCAGGAACTTTAGGCGATCTCAGAGAAAAAATCAAGGATTTGGCTACTTTAATTGGTTTTGAAGTTATGGAGGAGGATAAATAATTTACTTTATTTTGATAAATAAGCCTTTTCCAAGATGTTAAAGCTGTGTACTATGCGTTCGCTGCGTGGGCGAATGCGGTTTTATAGATTGACAGGAAAATTTAAATTTGTGTCCCGCACCAATTAGGCGTGAGCCTAAGCTCAATTGGTGGGGGATTGCACAGGAGCTTATCGGCGTAAATGTGGGGCGTCGATAGGTTGAGGTTCTTATTTCGGTCGCGCTTTGCGGTCTGTAAAGTAGGAGCCGACAAAAAAACAGACTCCACAATGGGATTTTTGTTTATGGTAGATAGAAATATAGCTCACAGATTGGATTTGTCGGAAGATAAGCTTGACCAGCAGGTCGGCGAGATGTTCGGTGAGGAAGAAAATGATTTTTTGGAAAAAGTTCTTCGGGCAAATGTTGATTCACGTTTGCCGGGCACTATTCTTAAAGGGACCATCGTATCACAGGTAGGCAATGATGTTATTGTCGAGGTTGGCCTGAAAAGCGAAGGTATTGTTGACGCAGGTGAATTTGAGAGCCCCGACGAGATAGCACAGGGTAAGGTAATCGATGTCTTTCTCGAAGATACGGACTCTGAAGGTGGCCTTGTTCTTTTAAGCAAGCTCAAGGCCGACCGTATCAGAGGCTGGGAAACGATAATCAATACGAAAAAGAAAGGCGATGTTGTTACCGGCAAGGTTATAAGGCGTATCAAGGGCGGCTTACTTGTCGATATCGGTGTGCCTGTGTTTCTGCCGGCCTCGCAGGTTGATATCAGAAAGCCGGGAGATATCAGCAGGTTCATCGGCAAGGAAGTGGAATGTAAAATTCTCAAGATTGATGTTGAGGGCAGAAACATTGTCATATCGAGGCGCAGTCTTATCGAAGAGGAACGCCAGAGCAGCAAGGAAAATATCCTGGCCAAAATCGAGGTTGGTCAGCTGCGAAAAGGTATTGTCAAAAACATCGCCGACTTTGGTGTGTTCGTTGATTTGGGAGGGCTTGACGGCCTGCTGCATATCTCCGATTTGACCTGGGGAAGAATTTCACATCCGTCGGAAGTTGTTGAGCTTGACCAGGAGATAGAATGCGTCGTTATCGGAGTCAATAAGGAACAGGAGAAAATTTCACTGGGGCTCAAGCAGAAAACGCCCAGTCCCTGGGAGAATGTCGAAGAGCGTTATCCTGTCGGCGTCAGAGTGAAAGGCAAGGTCGTAAACGTGATGAATTACGGGGCCTTTATTCGGCTTGAAGATGGGATTGAAGGGCTGGTGCATATCAGCGAGATGAGCTGGACGAGGCGTTTGGCGCATCCGGGCGAGATACTTAATCTCGGCGATGAAATTGACATCGTTGTTTTGAACGTGAATAAGGAGAAACAGGAAATATCGCTTGGCATCAAACAGACCGAAATCAATCCCTGGACGATAGCCTCTCAGAAGTATCCACCGGGCACGATTGTTACCGCCCAGGTTCGCAGTTTGACGAATTTTGGGGTGTTTGTGGAGATGGAGCCTGGCCTTGATGGTATGATACACATCTCGGATTTAAGCTGGACGAAGAAATTTAACCATCCGGGCGAGGCCCTGCAAAAGGGTCAGGATGTAAAGTGTGTTGTTCTCGAAGTCAATGAAGAAAAACAAAGGATTAGTCTGGGCATAAAGCAGTTGACCGAAGACCCGTGGGTCCGTGCTATTCCCGAAAAATATATTCCGGGACATATTATTAAAGGCAAAATAGCAAAGGTCACCAACTTTGGTGCATTTGTTGAACTTGAGCCCGACCTCGAGGGACTGCTGCACATATCCGAACTCGCCGACCACAAGATTGATAAGCCTCAGGATATAGTTCAGCAGGGTGACGAAGTTGAAGTTAAGATTCTAAGAGTCGATAACGAGTCACGAAAAATCGGATTAAGTTTGCGAAGGGTTCAGTGGGCCGCTGAAGAAGAGGCGGCCAAGACTGTCCCACAGCCAAGGCCGGTAGGCGTTCAGACCGTTGTTTCCGATGCCGATATGGACAAGATTGTAAAACCGCAGGGAGAGGCTGCCGAACCTGAATTGGCTCAGCAAGAGGCAAAAGCGGCTGAAGCTGAAGGCGGCGACACGGATGAGCCGAAAGAGTCACCGGAGCCTGAACAAACCGAGGCCGAAGCGGTTGAAGCCCAAGCCGACGATGCTGGGGAGGCGAAAGTTTTGGCAGAGCCTGTCCCCGGGACCCCTTCCGGAGAACAGGCCGAGGCTGAGACTGTTGAGGCGGAAACCGGCAATGCCGGAGAAGAGAAGGTTGCAGAAGAGTCTAAACAGGACCAGGCCGAGCAATCTCAAGACAGTGAAAGTACGGAACAAGACAGCGAAGCCGGCGGCGATAGTGGTCCTTAGAAACAGACAGACAGCGACAGCAAATAGTGCTTATTGAATCCAGATTTGAGTTCATACAGCAAGGCAGACTTTTAATGGCTGTAGTGTGCAATGGTTTTACTTAACTTGTTGTGTTCCTTTAGCTGTCCCTGCCGAGTAAACTGTGCCTTAAAGACTATTTTCTTTGGCCGCTTTTCTTTTTTTCATTTCACCTTTTTCAGCGGCTGTTCAGAATTGCTCGTTTGCCTGCGGCAGTAGCAGTAATAGCACAGAAAGCCGGGCCGTGAAATAAAAATACCGGGCTAATGGGGTTTGTCCAAAAAACCCGATATTTATATAAGAGTCGACAAACATATAGCTTATAACGTACGTATTGATAACATGTTGGAAAGGGGACATAATGGTCAAAGTCATAAATAAGAAAACTATATCATAATTTTTGGGAGGTTTATAACTATGTTACTTTGGGTTTTCAGAGCTATTTTTGCTGTTGTTCTTTTGTCGGTTATGGTCGCGAATTTGAGTTCTGACGCGATCGCGGGGGCGGAGGACCAGACTAACTTCTGGGCGGTACTCTACAGCGCAGGTGGAATGGCCATATTTGTTTTTCTACTCGATTTTTTTACGCCGAAGAAAAAACTTAGTGCTTTAGCCGGTGTGTTTTTTGGCCTTTTGGTAGGTATGCTTCTAAGTATGGCATTGGGGCATGCGGTAACTATGATAACCGAATCATACGGCATCGACTTAATCGAACCTTCGACTAAAGCAATCAAATGGATGATGAGCATATGTATATGTTATCTTACTATCAGTATTGTGATGAGGACCAAGGACGATGTGCGTTTCGTGATTCCCTATGTCGAGTTTGCCAAGCAGACCAAAGGCGCCAGGCCCTTGATTTTAGACACGTCGGCAATCATTGACGGTCGGATTGCGGACCTGTGTGAGAGCAAGCTGTTCGACGCTCCGGTGGTTGTTCCGCGTTTTGTGCTTAATGAGCTGCAGTTGATAGCGGATTCGGCCGACAGGCTCAAGCGCACCCGCGGCAGACGGGGGCTTGATATACTCAATCAGATGCAGTCCAGCTCCGTCTTTGATGTGGAGATTGATGACACTGTGCTGCCGGAGGTTGAGGAGGTCAGCGGCGTCGACCAGAAACTGATGGTATTCGCCAAGAGCCGAGACGGGCGCGTGGCAACGACGGACTATAACCTCACAAAGGTCGCTCATGTTCGTGAGGTCGATGTCGTTAACATCAACGATTTGGCCAATACTCTAAAGACGGTTGCTTTGCCGGGTGAGACTATGGAAGTTAAAATCATAAAGCCCGGCGAGGAGGCTGAGCAGGGTATCGGGTATCTGCCCGACGGGACGATGGTTGTTGTCGAGGGCGCTCGCGATAAGATTGGGCGTGATTTGGCCATTAGCATAACCAGCTCGCTTCAGACTTCGGCAGGCAAAATGATTTTCGGCAAGTTCGAAAAGTACGCGCAAAAGAAGAACAACAAGAACTAACAGGTACTATAGAAGCCCGCCGCCGAGTATCAGAGTACATTGAAAAAAAGGTGGCTTTTTGATGTTTAGAATATCTGCTATGGTTGCTTGAATGGCATTGGCTCTATTATGGTACTGTCTGATACTGTAGGCAGAGTCGTTGAGAAATACCAGTACGCCGTCTATGGCAATCCGCGAATCCTCAATCAGAATAATAAACAATTAGCTGAAAGCAAATACGGCAATCCTTATATGTTCACCGGCCGAAGATTTGACAGCGAAATTCACCTGTATTATACCCGTTGTAATTAAATGCTGCGCTCTGCGTAACCGGC
>CAYVIT010000133.1:0-8328 GCA_964451425.1 uncultured Pirellulales bacterium | reverse complement strand
AGAGAGCACGAGCCTTTTATCGAGGCCGAAAATGTGAATTTCGAATATAAACTTTAAAATAGGAAGTTAGCAATGAAACCTATTACACGCCGAGGCTTCATGAAACGTACAGCCGCCGTTAGTGCCGGTTTGGCGCTGGCGCCATTTTCGCGGGTACGCGGGGCAAACGACGACATTCGGGTAGCCGTGGTGGGTATTAACGGCCGAGGCGGGTCGCACATTGGCGCATTCAGCAAGATGAAGGGAGTGCGGTTAGCGGGGCTGTGCGATGTGGATAGAAATGTTCTGGAGCGCCGTGCCAAGTCATTCAAAGACCGCAAGCAGCCTGTTGACACCTACGTCGATATTCGCAAATTGCTGGACAATAAGAATATCGACGCGATATCCATCGCGACTCCGAACCACTGGCACTCGCTGGCTACGATTTGGGCGTGCCAGGCGGGTAAGGATGTTTATGTGGAGAAGCCGTGCAGCCATAATATCTTCGAGGGGCGCAAGTGTGTCGAGGCGGCTGAGAAGTATAAACGGATAGTACAGCACGGGACACAGGGCCGCGACAACAAGGATTGGGCCAAGCGGGTGGCCGCTATCGCCAGCGGTAAGTACGGCAAGCTGTTGGTATCCAAGGCGTGGGCATCGAAGAATGGAAGCGGTCGATGGAGTATCGGTTTTAAGCCGGTCAAAGAGCCGTCCGAAAACCTGGACTTCAATATCTGGCTTGGGCCGGCGCCGAAACAGCCTTACCATGAGAACTTAGTTCATTATAACTGGCACTGGTTCTGGGACTTCGGGAACGGAGAGATAGGCAACCAGGGGGTGCATCAGATGGACATTGCCCGTTGGGCGATTCCCGGCGGAGTGCTGCCAAAGAGTGTAATCAGTATGGGCGGACGATGGGTAAACTCGACAGAAGGCCATAAGCCTTATACCGACCAGGCCCAGACTCCGAACTGCCAATTGACGGTTATGGACTTCGGCGGTCCGCTGCTCGTGTTCGAGGTCATCGGTTTGGTTGACAGAGCTGGTGTGGACGGTAAGAAGTATCCACCCAAAGTCAGTAACGAGTTCTTCCTTGAGGAAGGAATAATCAAGGGCGAAAAATTCTATCCGAAGGGTTCGGACAAGAGTGAAAAACTTGTAGATGTTGATGTTGAGATGGGACCGGGCGATATCTTCGAGAACTTTATCTACTGTGTGCGCAGCCGAAAGCGCGATAAACTTCACGCGGATATCACAAAGGCGCACCTTTCCGCCGCGTGCTGTCACTTAGGCAATATCTCTTACAGACTCGGCGAGCAGGTATCCGGCACGACTAAACCCGATGTACTCGGCAAGCATGAAGAAGTTGCCAAATCGTGGGAGACAATCAACGAGACCGTTAAGGGGACATTAGGGCTGGATTTGTCGAAGAACACGTACAATCTTGGGCCGATGCTGAAGTTTAATCCGGAGACGGAGAAGTTCATAGATAATCGGAGAGCCGACAGGCTGCTTACGCGGAGGTACCGTAAGCCTTTCGTGGTGCCAAAGGAAGTGTAAATTCGTCGCTCGTCGCCCGTCGCCCGTCGCTTGTGACTCGTGGGCGAGTGGTTAATTAGATAATTGGTTAATTCTTTCTGGGGAGAGCCGTTGAGCGCTTTTGGCGTTCGGCGGAATGCGGTTAGCCGGGAAACAGGGCTTCAGACTCCAAGGGGTCTGGAGCCCGAATCTTTTTGGCTAAAGACGAGCCACGTCGCTCGTCGCCCGTGACTCGTGTCCCGCACAAATCCGAAATACGAATCCTTCGACTCCGCTCAGAACAAGCTTGGGGGCCAAACACAACGGCAAAGAAGGAAAAACATGCCTGCGTATGCACCCACGGACGGAGACCGGGGCTAAATATAACGGTGATAAATTGCGGGGGGAAATATTTCCGGATCCCTGCTACCCGCCTCCGCGAGCACAGGCTGCGACATACAGGGGCAGGCGCAGCAGGCGATTGGTTGTGAAAAGGTTGAATTTTACAAGGTGGTATGGTATTGTATTGGCAGGTGTTTCGGTGTGTGGTGCACACCTTATAAAATAAAGAGCAAGGAGAGCAAATGAGAGGTTTTCGAGATAAATTTGGCCTGATGCGCGGTTGGTGGATGCCAGCCTTCTTCGGTCTATTGCTTTTTAGTTCGCTTCTTCAAGCTGATGAGGTTGACAAACTTATTGAGGAAATTAGGCCGGCGGCAAGGTTCGCCGGGCACACACCCAATTTCTCTGCTACGCAGGAGGAGTTCACGTTTGATTCGAACGGGGTCCAGATTAAACGGAATCTGTGGGTCATTAAGGATGGGGACCGTTATGTAGCAATCTGGCACGAGCAGGCAAGTAAGCTGTACGTTGTTGCGGCGAATCCCGCTCTTGCAAGCAAAGAAGTCGAGATGCCGGCCACATATAATACGGGCGGAAATACGTTCGACGGCAAGTTAGGTGTACGGATCACGACGTTTCCTTATTGCTATGGGTTCATTCAGACCGCGGACAAACGCAGGTTCAATTTCAGCGGGGGTTGGGGGACGTTGACACTGACGGACACATCAACATGGAACAAGGAGCACAATACCGAGGCTGTTTACACCCTTACCTTCCGGTGCGACCCGGTCCTCGGTTACGTGGTGGATATGGATGTTCGATTCAAGACCAATGAGGAGGAAGATGAAAACGGAAATTCGTTCGAGCCCGAATTAGTCAACCTCTATCCGAACCATACTTTTATGCAAAAGATGCCCGATGCCGGGTGGCGTTACGAATATACGGTTTATACTCCGCCGAACTCTGATAAATACGTCGGCTGGATAAATGATTTTTCTCAATCGGACCTTGCGGACGGCGTGCGACTTCGAAATGGGGGTTTCAGCTCTTTTCTTTTCGACCCTGAGCGGCAAGGACCTGCGCTGACCTGCACGGTAGAGGAGGGAATAAACTTAAGGAACGCCACATGCAATCTTCAATATGACCAGCACCACCTTGTTTCACTGCCGAAGCAGCGTGACATAAACGGTTATTTCAATGTTAGAGCCAAGTTCCGACTTGTCTTTCTGCCTCCTGAGATTACCAGCTATATAATGGAGCGGGTCGAAATCACAGACTGGCGAAGCAACGATGCTTTTGCGATACGAGTCGGCGAAACAGAAGACTTCGAGACAAATAAATCACCCAAAACGGCAGAGTATGCTAAAGGGTACCGGGCACTTGAGCTTTCAGAAGAGCAGGCCCACAGCGGGGACAAGTCCTTTGCCGTTGACGGCGAGAGCAAATTTCGGATAGACCCGCAGCCGGTTCTTGAGCCGAACGCAACATATATGCTTGACGCCTGGGTCAAGGTTGTTAAGGGAGAGACAAGTCAAACGAAAGCTTACCTTCTGGCCGAACCTTCCCAATGGATGCCTAAGGGTGCGAAGCTGGAGGCTTATCAATCTGAGGGCGTGAAGGACGAAGATGGCTGGAAAAATATTACGCTGGAATTCAAGAACGGGCCCATCGGTGCTACGTACCGGCTGTATGCGGTGGTCAAAGGACAATGTGAGAAAGCCTACCTCGATGATGTATTAATTATGAAAGTCAGATCTTCCGACAACATTATGATGAATGAGATAAGATAAATTTCATCAGCTTTTTAATGTGCAGTGTACATCATATCAAACCGGTTGCAATTCGAGTGAGATTTCGATACTATCCTTTAACTGGAACGCATAGTTGCGTAAAGGAGTTTAGTATGATGCAACGCACAAGGTCAGGAGTGTTGTCGGCTTTTGTATGTGTAATTACGGGGTCGATGTTTTTATACGGTACAGCTTGGGCGATGGAGCGGCCTTTTATTCTCTGGGACAAAAAGGACATTGCTGCAATCCGTAAAAAAATCGAGACCGAAGCGTGGGCCAAGGCAGCTTATGAGAAACTGGTCAATGAACCGGAGCGGCATGAGGAAGCCTTCAGCAATTTGTTCCAACACGCAATTATGGGTGATAAAGAAGCGGCTGAGAAGGACAAGAAGGAACTGATACGGATGGTCAAGTCGCCGATACCGAGAGGAGCGGCACAGTATATCAATGTGATACGATATGACCTGCTCTATGACTTGCTTACGGCCGATGAGCGGAAGGAAGTTGAGGAGGCCTTCCGCATATATATCGATAACCAGATATTCAAGCGAGCCATCTTAGACCCTAAAATATTTAATGATTCCAGAAACTTCTCGCGTTACGATGCACGCGAATACACACGTACCAACTGGCTGCCGAACATCATATGGCCCTGGAAGGTCAGCGCGAACCTGATGGCTGCGGCGATGGGAGATGAGACACTGATTCGCAAGGTGTGGGCGGCTTATGGTTCATGGAAGTGGTATTTCGACGAGTATCTGTGTGATATTGGTTTTTACAGCGAAGAGTTCGGCAAGATGGGTTCGACGCCGGGCGCGATGCTATTGTATTGCCGGGCAGTGGAACGATTGGGGCTAAACGAATTAGGCTATGGGTACAAGGGAAAAGGCGGGGCGACGATGCGAGGCCATATCGAAAGTCTGATTCATATCGGCTATCCTCGGCTTGATGTGGGCAGCAATCGGCCTCAATACCCGATGTTGACCATTGGAGACCTTAGACAAAGCGGGTTGAGCCAGTCGTGGAATCTGCCTTCACCGGCCTTTCAATACAGCATCGTGATGGGCTATACACCCGAAGGCAAGGGAGGCAATGTGCGATGGAAAACGCACGGGGCGTGGGGCGGCGTGATTCGAGGCAATCATGCACAGTGGGATGGGTACAGCGGCTTTACGCCGAAGATGCAAATTCCATTCTGGTTTGAGGTCGGGCATGCTCTTTGGCCGGAAATAGGATTCGATTATTTTCTGGCGCAGATGCGCGGGCCGGATGAGGACAAATATTATCCATCGCTGCTCTTTGGTCTTGAGCCTATTGAGCCGGCCAAGGTCAAGGCCCCCCCTGCCCGGTCGGCGGTCTGGCCTGAGCGAGGTCTTGTTATGCTGCGAGCGGACGAAAGCTCCAATTACTGGGAATCGCCGGCGCCGGCGATAGCGATGAGGCTGGCCACGAATTATGCACACAACGTTATCGACTGCTTCTCGCTTTCCGGTTTTTATGCATTCAACCGTCCAATTTATCTGAACCGCCAGGTGACGCCGGGCTATGCGCAGGACTGGTCGCGGAGTATCCAGAGCCATTGTGGGATAACGGTCGACGGTGCTGAGCCGAAGTTTACGAATGAAACGACGAAACGCCAAGCGTTTACAAAGGCGGTGAAGTTTGTGGCGGCGCGGAGCAGCAGTGTTTTTGAAGGTGTGGACCTGACGCGCAGCCTGATGCTGACCAACGAATACTGTCTGGATGTGACACGGCTGGCATCAGCAAAGGAACATTCATACTATTGGCTTATTCACGCACTTGGCCAAGTTCAATCAGACGAACAGGAAAACTGGAAACTCTCGGAATTTCCAAAGGCCCTGCGACCACTTAAGAAAGTTCAGGCCTGTAACGTTGGCAACAAACCCTGGTCTGTCACAGCACTTCAAACCTGTGCACTGGATGAGCCGAGTAAGGCGAAGCTGCCTAAAGAATGGTATGAGCGAAAGATCGGAGTGCGGCTTCAAATGCTCGGAGAAGACAACACAACGGCCTACACGGCGCGGACTCCTTTAGTATTCAGCAGGTTCAGGGACGAAAAAGGACAGCAGCAATACAAGGAAGAGCCAAGCGAAGTGGGTGGGGTGACAATCGTGGCGGAACGCAAGGCGCCCCGTACTACCTTTGTTGCGCTTCACGAACCATTCGAGGGCGGCAAGTCCAACATATATGAATTCAGAACCATCAAGCAAACAGACGAGGCTGTGGCGGTGGCTATCATCGGCAAGTATGACACCGGGATAGACGACCGATTGATGGTTCGGCTTGGTGACAATTATGAGCAGCCGCTTAGTCTTTCAGACGAGCGAGAGAGTTTTACGTTTGCGGACTGGGCGTATGTTCGCATAAGTAAAGATAAAGTTGAGGTTGAGGGTGATTTAAGAACTTTGAGACTGCCCGTGAGAGGTCAGCCGAAACTACTGGTCAACGCCAAAGAAAAGAAAGCATCGTTCATACGCGGATATTTGTATTATTGCGTGCCGCCTTAGAAACAGATCAAATCAGGTAAATCTGAAGCTGTTGAAAAAAGGCTGGCAATCAGAAACATATTTTGTTATTATAACAAGCTGTAAAGCCCGGCGGCGTAGCCGGGCAGAGTTATTTGAGTAACCTCGTTTGACAACAGAAAATGGAGGTAATTATGAAGGACAAAACAATGGTGATGAAGATTGCGGTTTGCCTGTTAGTGGCTGGTTTGGGTTTTGCAATCAGCAGCCAAGCGGGTAGGCGGCCGCCTTACGAGACCGTGCATGATATGGACCCGAGTTTGCTGCCGCCGGTCATTACGCCGGAAGACGACCCGGCCAAACCGCCGTCGGATGCTATAATTCTTTTTGATGGGAAGGATACATCACAATGGGAAAGCGACAAAGGCGGACCAATGAAATGGAAGGTTGAAAACGGCGATATGGAGGTCAACAAAACGGGTGGTATTCATACGAAGAAATCGTTCGGCAACTGCCAACTGCATATCGAATGGGCATCGCCTACACCGCCAAAGGGCTCAAGTCAAAGCCGGGGTAACAGCGGAGTGTACTTTATGGGCCGATACGAGGTGCAGGTGCTCGACTCATATACAGCAGATAATTATAAAGATAACAGGACCTACGCGGACGGGCAGGCGGCGTCACTGTATGGCCAGTACCGTCCGATTGTCAATGCCTGTCGAAAGCCCGGCGAGTGGCAGACGTACGATATCAGCTTTTTGGCACCGCAGTTTGACAAGGACGGCAATGTTACCCGACGTGCCCGCGTCACCGTGCTGCACAACGGCATTGTCGTGCAAAACAATGTCGAATACTGGGGCTCTTCGGGTCACAAGGTCAAGAACCCACAGTATCACCGGCACAAGGACAAGGAGCCTCTTAGTCTTCAGGACCACGGAAGCCCCGTCCGATTCCGCAATATCTGGATACGTGAGCTGCCGGAGCAATAGGAAGTAGCGAAATTGGTAAAAAGGCGAGTCCGTTATAGCGGCAGATATACATAAATTTAAAGCCCGGAGGTTAACAACCACTTATCTTCGGGCTTTTTCATTTAGGGAGACAGACAAGGACAGGCCTTTATTGTCTTGAAGGTCGTCTGTTGCTTACGGGGCCCCTCCTTTTGTCGCGCATCATACCGACGGTTCGCTGTTGCCTGCCCATGCGGCGGACATCCCTGATTTCAAATCTACTTTTATTGACCCGTTCTTTAGAAGCCGGCTTCTGTACAAGTTTGCCTTCCAATCGCAGCAAAGCATTCCTGCATACCTCGCGGGTGTTACTGCTACTGTGTTCAAGTCCCTCCTTTAAAACCTCGATAGCCATATTTTTCATCCTGCCACGCATGTTTCTAAGTCCATAGGTGGCAGCGTTCTTCGTGGTAATAGGAAAATCACCAAACAATGCGGCTTTTAAAATTTCCAAGCCATCCTCCTGCATCCAGGAGAGGTTAAAAGCTGCTTGTCTTCTATTTGAAGCATGTTGGGAGTACAACTGCTCCCTGATCTTACCAAGCAGCTTTATAGAGGCCTCATCCTTTTCCCGGCCCGAAGGTTTTCTTTTTTCTATCTCCATATAGCTTCCCCCTTAATCTATCGGCAACTTCACGCAAATCGCTACAGCCATTTTTGCTTCGTCCTACCAAGCAAATTTAATAATCTTTATTTGCCAACCGGATAAATAATCAAAAAAACCCTAATTCACAATTAGTCAGCGTCAGTCCTCATTCGGCTTAAAGAAACGATTCTGCCGCCTCCTGCGTTTTCTCCTCCACAAATTAATCCCCTTTTTCTAACCACTCCAAGTCTACAGCCGAAAACGAATACAATGGAGCCAAGCAGAAAACAATGTAATCCTTAAAACTGAATTATTTACGCCAACTCCATGATAATCCTTATGTCCCGATACAGTGCCCTACTCAGGGCGATATTTTGATATCTGCTTCTTATTCCACTATGTATTCTAATAAGACACTATCAAATTGTCAAATGTTTTACTCAAATTATTTATTTTCAGCAGGCTTCAGCCATAATTGTATCCCAAATAAGCCATTATGTTAAATCGGTATTAACAATAAAAATTTCCTGCTATAAATTATCCCATATTTAGCTAAGTAATGGTAAAAAAGGCTTTCGTATAATATTCTCAAGCTAAATTGACAAAATCATTTTCCGCCG
>CAYVIT010000132.1:0-8485 GCA_964451425.1 uncultured Pirellulales bacterium | reverse complement strand
ATCTTTTATTTCTCTTTCCAATCCCTCCCCTCTTCTTCCTTTCAATCTTTCTTACTTTGCCTATTTTAACTTTTTCTGCCTGTCAACTTGACGTAGTCGGCTTATTTTCTATGCCAAAATTTGCATTTCTTCCTGCAGCAAATTCAGTTTAAATCCTTGTTTAACTGATTTGTTGTTTACATAATCATAGCTATTATAAACAGTTATGATTGATTGGCCTATAACAACCATCTCCGGATATAAAAACTGGTATATTCTTTGCTACATTGTTATAAATTAGGCGTAAAATGAACGGTCAAACCTTTTTTACATAGTAAGGAGGCAAGTAATTATGGCAGTTAAAGAATTGGCATTTGAAGGCGATGCAAGAGCCAAGCTGCTGGCCGGCGTCGAAAAGCTGGCAGCAGCGGTCAAACCAACGCTTGGCCCGCGAGGCCGAAACGCTATTATCGATAAAAGCTGGGGCGGACCGACCGTAACCAAAGACGGCGTAACAGTGGCTGAAGAAATCGACCTTATCGACAAGAATGAAAACCTTGGCGCAAAACTGGTAAAAGAAGCCGCCAGCAAAACCTCGAAAATCGTCGGCGACGGAACAACCACGGCTACCGTACTCACCGAGGCATTGTTCAAGGAAGCTTACAGGAACCTTGCAGCCGGCGCGGATTCTATGGCCCTGAATCGCGGTTTGCAAAAGGCCGCTAAGGCAGTAACCGACAAGCTCGCCTCGCTGGCAAAACCAATCGACATCACAAAAATAGATGACATAATCAATATCGCCTCGGTATCAGCTAATAACGACGTAGAAATTGGAAAGATTATGGCTCAAGCCTTCCAGCGGGTAGGCAAGGACGGCGTCATCACCGTCGAAGAAGGCAAAAGCTTCGAGACAACCGTAGATTTTGTGGAAGGGATGCAGTTTGACCGCGGTTACCTTTCACCACACTTCGTGACCGACCCGGGAAATATGGTTTGCGAGCTGGAAAAGCCATATATGCTGATTCACGAGGAAAAAATCAGCAATGTAGGCAAGCTTGTGCCGCTGCTTGAAAAGATTGCAAAAACTAAAAGGCCATTGCTTATTATCGCAGAGGATGTCGAGAGTGAAGCACTGGCAACTCTGGTGGTCAACAAGTTAAAAGGCATATTGCAGTGTGCAGCTGTAAAAGCCCCCGGTTATGGCGACCGAAGAAAGGCAATGCTGCAGGATATTGCAATCCTTACAGGTGCCGAGCCGATTTTCAAAGATTTGGGCATCGAGATGGAGAACATTAGTATTAAACAGCTCGGCCAGGCCAAAAAGGTAACCATCGACAACGATAATACAATCATCGTTGAAGGGGCCGGCAGCCAGGAGGGCATCAGCGGTAGAATCAAGCAAATCCAGAATGAAATCGAAACGATCACAAGCGATTACGACCGTGAGAAATTACAGGAACGTCTCGCCAAGCTAACCGGCGGCGTTGCCCAAATCAACGTCGGTGCCGCAAGCGAAACGGAAATGAAGGAACGAAAAGCTCGAATCGAGGATGCCCTTCACGCTACCAGAGCAGCCATCGAAGAGGGCATCGTGCCAGGCGGTGGTGTAGCCCTTATACGCTGTATTGACGCAGTCGCAAAATTAAAACTTAAAGGCGATGAACAAACCGGAGCCGACATATTGGTTAAGGCCCTGCGGATGCCGTGCTACTGCATAGCCGACAATGCCGGAACTACACCAAATCTCGTCGTTAATAAGGTCATGGAAGGCAAAGGCGGTTTCGGCTATAACGCTGACAAAGACAAGTACGAGGACCTGCTTAAAGCCGGCGTCATCGACCCGGTTAAAGTAACACGAATTGCCCTGCAAAACGCTGCAAGTATAGCCGGCTTGTTATTAACCACAGATTGTCTTGTATCGGAAAAGCCCAAGGATAAAGATGAGATGGCTATGCCTCCAGGCGGCCCGGGTATGGGCGGTGGTATGGGAGGAATGGGCGGAGGAATGGGCATGATGTAATTAGCCCCGGAGCCAATGACCTCCAGCAGATAAGCGAAAGAGGATGAACAATGTGTAAAAAAGCAAAACCGTTCCAAACTTATATACCTGTATACAGGTACAGAATAAGTCTGGTAATTGTGCTTACGGTGTTGAGTGCCTTTGTAATTTCGGCTTGTGCCCAGATGACCGCCAAATCAGCATTACCTGAAACCGCAGAGCAGCGCGATATACGGATGCAATGGTGGCGAGAGACGAGATTCGGGATGTTCATCCACTGGGGCGTATATTCTATACCTGCAGGAACATATAAAGGTAAGCAAATATCAGGCATCGGGGAGTGGATTATGGAAAATGCCGACATCCCCGTTGCAGAGTATGAAAAGTATGCTAAACAATTCAATCCCGTTAAATTCAATGCCGACCAGTGGGTTCAAATCGCTAAAAATGCGGGAATGAAGTACATCGTCATCACCAGTAAGCACCACGATGGTTTCTGTCTATGGGATTCGAAGGTGTCCGGCTATGACATTATGGATACTGCGCCGTTCAAACGCGACATACTCAAGGAATTGTCCGTCGCGTGCAGGAAACACGGTATCAGGCTGTGCTTCTACCACTCTATAATGGATTGGCACCATCCCGATGCGCAGGCGCCTTTCTACCCAAACTATAATGATGGCGGTCGTACGAATCCTAATTTCAGCCGATACGTCAAAACTTATTTGAAGCCGCAGCTCAGGGAGCTGATAACCAACTATGGCCCTCTCGGCGTGATGTGGTTCGATGGTGAATGGATAAAGGACTGGACCGAACCACAGGGTATAGACCTGTACAATTACGTTCGAGGCCTTCAGCCTGATATTATTATCAACAACCGTGTCGGCAAAGGGCGTAAAAGTATGCAGGGTATGACCAAGGAGGGGAATTTCGCAGGTGATTTCGGAACGCCCGAACAGGAAATACCGCCGACCGGGCTGCCCGGTGTTGACTGGGAAACCTGCATGACAATGAACGATACCTGGGGCTTCAAGTCATACGATAACAACTGGAAGTCAAAGGAAGACCTGCTTCGTAAACTCGTGGATATTGCCAGCAAAGGCGGCAACTTCCTGCTCAACGTCGGACCTACTTCAGAAGGCCTTATCCCCCAATCCAGTGTGGAACGTTTGGCAGCTATGGGTAAATGGATGGCGAAGAACAGCGAAAGCATTTATGGTACAACAGCCAGTCCATTTGAGAAACTTCCCTGGGGCAGGTGCACAGCCAAGCCCGGCAGGTTGTACCTACATGTCTTCGATTGGCCAAAAAACGGCGAATTGAATGTGCCAATGCCCAGAAACGATGTCCAAAAGGCTTATCTGCTGGCTCGAAAAGACCGTGCTGAACTGCTCCTGGATAGTGATGAAAACGGTAATCTCGTCGTCACCATACCCCGTAAGGCGCCCGATGTGACTGATACCGTCGTCCTGTTGGAAATGGAGGCTGAAGCGGCTGTCATTCCGCAGGCAGAAGATGGTACGGTTGTTCTTAAAGCCGGTGATGCCGTTGTTCGCGGAACAAACGCGAGGTACGAGTCGGGCGGAGGTAAGGACAACATCGGTTACTGGACGAATCCTGACGATTATGTCGTATGGCGTTTTATAGTGACCAAAATAGGGACCTTCAATGCTTCGATAACATTCGCTTGTGCAGCAGGTTCGGGCGGCAGCGAGTACACCCTCTCGGTGGCCAAACAGAAACTTGCCGGTAAAGTAAAGGACACAGGCTCCTGGACGAACTTTGTTTCTGAAAAAATTGGAACTGTGAAAATCACCAGGCCCGGCACATACAATCTTTCGGTCAAGCCCGATACTATGCCCGGCGGCGCAGTGATGAACTTAAAGTCAGTGACGCTTGTCCCGGTTAAGAAATAATCAAATTTGTGTATATTGTAAAAGAGTGGAAATAAAGTGGAACCTAAGTAGAAAAGGAGTGAGTTATGAAACTTAGACCTTTGGATGATAGAGTTGTAATAAAGCAATTAGATGCCGAAGAGAAGACATCAGGCGGTATCATTTTGCCCGATGCTGCAAAAGAAAAACCACAGATCGGCAAAATAGTGACCACCGGGCCGGGCAAACTGCTCGATGACGGTAAGCGCGGTAAAATGTCTGTAAAGAAAAACGATGAGGTCATCTACGGTAAATACCTGGGAAGCGAAATCGAAATCGACAGAGAAAAATATGTGATTTTGCGAGAAAGTGACATCCTTGGGATTATTGAAAGGTAAATTCGCCAAGAAATGTGGCGGATAAATTCGAAAAGCATATAAAGACATATTAAACTTTTTGTAGAAGGATTTGTAGGGGTACAAAAATGGCAAAACAAATGATGTTTAATGATACAGCACGAGCAGAGCTTAAAGACGGCCTGTCACAACTGGCCGAAGCTGTTAAAGTCACTCTCGGACCGACCGGCAAGAATGTCATACTGCAAAAAAGCTGGGGCTCTCCGAAGGTAACGAAGGATGGTGTCACGGTCAGCAAAGAAATCGAACTTCCCGAACCATTCAAGAACATGGGCGCCAAGATGGTCAACCAGGTCGCCAGCAAAACCTCCGATGTCGTCGGCGATGGGACTACTACTTCAACAGTCCTTGCAGAAGCGATTTACATCGAGGGTCTGAGGCACGTAACCGCAGGTGCAAATCCAATGGCCATTCAGCGGGGAATCAGTAAGGCCGCCGAAGTCGTTACCAAATTCATCCAATCCGTGAGCGTTTCTGTCAAGGGTCATAGCGACATTGCAAAAGTGGCGACTATCAGCGCAAACAATGACCAACAAGTCGGCGAAATCCTTGCAGACGCAATTGATAAGGTCGGCAGGGAAGGTGTTATCGAGGTCGAAGAAGGCAAGGGAATGGAAAACGAGCTGAGCTTTGTTGAAGGTATGCAGTTCGATAAGGGTTATATATCCCCGTACTTTATGACGAACGCCGACACCCTCGAAGCCGTACTTGATGACGCCTATATTCTGCTGCATGAAAAGAAAATTTCCAATGTCCGCGAGCTTGTTCCACTGCTTGAAAAAATTGCTCATATGGCCCGGCCGCTGTTGATTATTGCTGAGGACGTGGAAGGCGAAGCACTGGCGGCACTGGTTATTAACCGACTGCAAGGCGTCTTAAGAGTTTGTGCAGTCAAAGCACCCGGCTTCGGCGACCGAAGAAAAGCGATGTTGGCCGATATTAGCATATCAACCGCAGGGCAGGTTATCACCGAAGATTTAGGCATCAAGCTCGAAGGCATTGAACTTTCGCAATTAGGCCAAGCCAAAAAAATCGTTGTGGGTAAGGATACAACCACGATAATCGAAGGGGCCGGCAAAAAGAAAGACATCACTGCCCGCTGCGACCAAATCCGCAATCAAATTGAAAAGACAACCAGCGATTACGACCGTGAAAAGCTGCAGGAGCGGCTCGCAAAGCTGACCGGCGGGGTTGCCGTCATTAAAGCCGGCGCCGCAACGGAAGCGGAAATGAAGGAGCGAAAAGACCTGCTGGACGATGCACTTCACGCCACAAGGGCAGCAACCGAAGAAGGTGTTGTTGCAGGTGGTGGCGTTACGTTCTTGCGTGCCATCAGCGAGGTAGAGAAGGCAAGAGCAAAGGCCAAAGGCGATGAAAAAATTGGTTTTGATATTATATGCAACGCCCTTAAAACGCCGACAGCCCGGATAGTGGATAACTCCGGCGACCAGGGCGATGTGGTCGTTGCTCAACTTCTCGAAAAAAACCAGAAGGACAAGAATGTTGGCTACAACGCCAACACAGGCCAGTTCGTGGATATGTTCAAAGCCGGCATTATCGACCCGGCAAAAGTTGCCAGAACCGCATTGGAAACGGCCGCCTCCATAGCAGCCCTGATGCTGACGACTAACGTATTAATTACAGATTTAGACGAGAAGGACAAAGACGAAGAGCCTATACCGGGTTCAGTAAGATAAACTTCGTCGTGCGTATCGCGTGATGCGTGTTGCGTAAAAGAGAAAGAGTATATGCCGGGAAAAATAAAAACATACAGGGATTTGGATATTTGGAAAACGGGTATAGGTCTGGTTAAAGATATATATAGATTGACAGAGAAGTTTCCAAAACAGGAGATGTATGGTTTAGTTAGCCAGATGAGACGCGCAGCGGTTTCTATACCTTCAAATGTGGCAGAAGGTTTCAGGAGACATCATAATAAAGAATACATGCAATTTTTGTACATGTCATTAGGAAGTTGTGCAGAGCTGGAGACGCAAGTAACAATAGCAGAAGCGTTGAAGTATCTACAAAAAGACACAGAAACTATATTGCTTGAAAGGCTGGACCACATCTGTCGAATGATATCAAACCTGCTTAAGAAACTTTAGCAGAAAACGCGATACGCAATACGCACGACGCAATACGAGATTATGGCCAAGCGGGACTATTATGAAGTTCTGGGGGTGAGTAAAACCGCCTCCGAAGCTGACATTAAGCGCGCATATCGGCGTATGGCAATGAAGTATCATCCGGATAAAAATCCGGATGATAAAGAAGCCGAGGCCAAGTTCAAAGAATGCGCCGAGGCTTATGAAGTCTTAAGCGACGCCGATAAGCGAAAGCGTTACGACCAGTTCGGTCACGAAGGTCTTCGCGGGATGGGGATGCACGACTTCTCCCGAATGAACTTCGATGATATTTTCAGTATGTTTGGCCTCGACGATTTGTTAGGTGGAATCTTCGGCGGTCGAAGCAGAAGAACAACTGGTCGGCGAACCGGTCCCACACGCGGCTATGACTTGGAAACCACCGTCGAGCTGACGCTTGATGACATCGCCAAAGGTGTAGAGAAAACTATCGAGTTTACCCGGCAGGATATGTGCGCCGAATGCAATGGCAGCGGCAGTGCACGAGGGACAATGCCGGATAAATGCTCTACTTGTGGAGGGACAGGCCAGGTAGCAAGCCGTGGCGGCTTCTTCCAGATGGTCTCAACGTGCCCGAAATGCAGAGGCAGTGGTCAAGTCATCACTAATCCCTGCAAAAAATGCAAAGGTACGGGCAGAGTACCCAAAAAGAGAGTCGTCAATATCAAAATCCCTAAAGGTGTCCACGAAGGCCAGGGTATAAGAGTTGCCGGTGAGGGTGAGCCCGGCCGAGGCGGTGGGCCAAGAGGCGACCTATACTGCTACGTGAGAGTAAAACCCCACGAATTTCTTCAGCGAGACCGAAATGACCTGATTGCTATTGTTCCTATAAGCTTTACACAGGCTGCCCTGGGGACAACTATTGACGTGCCGAGTCTTAACGGCAAAAGAGGCCTGAAAATACCGTCAGGCTCACAATATGGAAGCATCTTTAGAATAAAGGGCCAGGGCCTGCCGGATATTCGAACGGGAAGAACCGGAGACCAGCTCGTGCAAATCATTATTGAAACGCCCAATAAACTAAACGCAAAACAACAAGAGTTATTGAGAGAGTTCGCCAAAACAGAGAATAAAACTGTTTCTCCACAGTCAACACGTTTTTTCGAAAAACTTAAAAAATACTTTGGTAACAACCGATGAAAAAGAAAAAATCCGAAACAACAGGGGAACAAAGACATACCAAGGAAAAGATGGATGAGGCCGAAGAGCTCCAAAGCAGGATAGAGTATCTGCAGAAGGAAAAGGAGGAGCTTTTTGCGAAGCTGCAGCGTGTCAGCGCCGACTACGATAATTTGCAGAAACGTACGGCCAAACAAATCGCCGAGTCGATTAGCTACGAAAAGGAGAAAATCATAAAAACCTTTCTTCCTGTTCTGGATGATTTTGAACGTACACTACAAAACGCACAATCGGCTGCAAATGTCAATGTACTTCTCAAGGGTATTCAGATGGTCTACTATCAAATGCTGGACATCCTGAAGTCACTCAACGTGGAGCAGATAAAGGCGCAGGGCGAAATATTCGACCCGGTCACGCACCAGGCAGTGATGCAAAAAACCGAGCCCGAACAAGAAGAAAATATTGTGCTCGAAGAGTTTCAAAAGGGATATACACTTAACGGCCGGGTTATCCGACCGAGCAAAGTAATTGTCAATAAGCTAACACAGGAACAACCGGCTGAACAGATAGTCAACGAAGATGAAACAACCGACAGGGAGTAACCGCTATGCCCACTTATGAGTATATATGTGAAAACTGCGGATATGAGTTTGAGAAGTTCCAGCCCATAACGGCCAGACCTCTGCGGAAATGTCCCGACTGTGGAAAGTCAAACCTGAAACGGCTTGTAGGAACCGGCTCAGGTATAATCTTCAAAGGCTCCGGATTCTACCAAACCGATTATAGAAGCGAAAGTTATAAGCAGGGAGAGAAAAGCGAGAAAGGTAAAACCGATACCACTACTAAAGAAAAGAAATCCGAAACCAAAGAATCAAAGTCTACAGACAAGACCAAGCCGGACACTAAAGGCAAAAAGAAATCAGCTTAACTGATTTACTTCATCAGTTCTAG
>CAYVIT010000131.1:0-8613 GCA_964451425.1 uncultured Pirellulales bacterium | reverse complement strand
AATATCGAACAAGGAATGTCGAATGGTGAAGGGAAGGGAGGAATAGTTGATTGGCGAATTAGAGGATTATGGACGAGGGGTTTATTTCGAGTGTGTGGGGGCGACCACATGGGGTCGCCCGTACGTTCGCCTGGCGTGCAGGGATTGGTTTCTGGGTCCCTGCCATATAAATGATTAAGGATGAATGATAAATGATTGGGATTGCCACGGCCCTTTGGGCCTCGCAATGACCCCCAAATAAATTTGAGGGCTAAACATAAAGACAACCCCGCGTAAAACGCGGGGCTATATATAAAGACGACCCCCTGCGGTGCAGGGGGCTAAAAGTCATAGTGGAGTGGATTATTTGTCCTGGGTCCAGATTTGTTTTATGGTTTGCTCCTGGGCGAAGCCGTTGGGGACGGCTTTTGAAGGGGTGTTGGCCCAGTACCAATTCTTATCTCCAACGGGGTCGGCCAAAGTTCTGCTGCCGGGCATTTGGAGGTAGCCGTTGGGGTCGTGTTTGCGTATCCAGTCCCATGCATACCTAAGCCAGAAGTTGCGGTATTCGATGGGTTGGTGAGCGAACCAGCAGATTTCGTCGTAGCCCCATATATAGTGCATACCGATGTTCTGGCCGGGCCTGCGGCTTGAGCCGAAGTTGTCCAGCTCAACGATATAGGGCAGGCTGTCACATCGCCAGCCACTCGGGGTGATACCGCCTTTGCTGCGGTTGAAGATGCTGTCCAGGTAGCCGACCTTCAAGACGCCCTTTTGAGGCTCGGTGACGACCTCATCGATACGAAGAGGAAAGGAGTGAAAGTCGAACAAGAGCCGGCCATCGTGGACGATGCCGCCGCTTGGGACGTGTGCATCTGCGAGCAGGAAATGTCTTCTTGCGTTTTTGGCGGCGTATTTGCGGACCCGTGCCATCATGTCGCGCCAGCCGCGCTGGTCGGGGTCTTGGTCGTCCATAATCTCGACCTGGCCGAAGTGTATTGCCTCGACGCCGATGTCGATGAAACGTGCGGCGAGATAGAAGAACCACATTCGGGTCTCGAGCCTGCTCATATCGGGTACGGATGAGCCGCGGCGCCATTGGTTTACGCGGTGGCCGTCGGAGTAGAGCATCGCTTCGTAGTCGAAGTTGCGGTCCTCGAAATCGAGGGCAAATTCGTCGAAGACCCACTTAGGGACTTTGAGGGTCTCGACCTGCGTGGTTACTATTTCGAAGGCGGCGGCCTGCAGCACAATATCGGGGTCGGCAGCGTGGATTTTTTTTACAATCGGTCTTGCCCGTTCGAGCAGCCCATCGAGACGACTCTCTCGGCCCCACATGTAGATAGCTCGGCCAGCGAACTTGACGCCGAGGTTTGTGAGCATTCGGATATTGTCGTCGGTGCTGCCCTGCAACTGCTTTTCGACGCGCTCGCCGTTGAGCAGCTCGCAGAAAGTAATCGAGCGCGAAAGATAATTCTCGAGCACGGTGCGGGAGATTTTGCCATCAAAGGAATAATCGCGTTCTGCGGCCTTCGCCGTGTCTGCGGCGGTAGTGATACTGAGAAGCAGCATACAAAGTAATATTGATACCAACATTATATTTTTCATTTTTTCCCCATTTCAAAAAAGGTTAAAATTAGACACGATACACTTTGTGTGCATTAATAACTTCCCATAATTTTCACGAAAAGGGCCTCCCTGGTTGCTTATGCCGGTCGTTTGTACTGCGGGATTTTTAAACGCTGGCCCTGCTTCAGGGCCGACTCGTGTGCAATGATACCGGGCACGGTGTAGGCAAGAGATTCATATACATCAGTAGCAGGCCGGCGATTGTGAACCAAAGCGTCAATGAATTCGTGGGTAAGGAAAGTGTGCGAGCCTTCGTGGCCGCTGTTGTGACGCAGTGGCTCGGGCAGTATATCGGTTTGCCACCAGTGGGGCTGTTTGTACTGCTCGAAGTTCGGCGCTTTGCGAAGGAAGCCTGCGTCATCCTTTTCCATCTGTTCGCCTGAACGGATAATGATTGGGCCCAAGCCGTTGGGATGAGGCGCGAAGAAACTCATCTTGTCGCCTATCCACTGTGCGCGTTCGCAGCCTCGATGGGCGCCCTTCCACCAGATATTTACGCGAAATGCACTGCCGCGATTTGTCCTGAACATTGCGGACTCGTTCCAGAAGGGATTGGCGTAGGCGTTGTCCCTGAGGATGGGGCTGCCGTCACCCCAGCCGTGACACACGACTTCGGTCAGGCGCTGGCCGGTGACGCCGACAAGCTGGCTTGTGCAGTGGGTGGGATAGTGCATTGGCGCAACGCCATATCGCCAGGTTCGCTTGCCATTCCAGAAATAGAGGCCTTCGAGGCCGGCGTGCTGATACTCGGCTTCGGTGTAGTACAGGGCGCCGAATTTGCCCTGCTCGAAGAATTTGCGGGCTGAGATTGTAGATTGCTGGTAATGACCGGTCTCAGCCATCATATAAGTCAGGCCATATTTTTTGACGGTGTCCAGCAGAAGCTCTGCCTGCTCAACCGCTGCCCAGGCGGCGGGTACGGCTGATATGACGTGCTTGCCGTTCTTCATCGCCTCTACAGTGTGCTGGACGTGAAGAGGCCCATCGGTGAAGATGGCGACGGCGTCGATGTCCTTTGCAAGCACGAGCTGCTCAAGAGAAACGTATGCCTTTTGGCAATTGTAAACACTCATCAATTTTTTCCGCCGGTCCTCTCGCAGGTCGCTGACCGCCTGGACGATACAATCGGGATGCTCGTGCCATTGAAAGGAACAGCCAAAGCCACCTCCGACAACACCTATGCGGACTTTGCGGGGAGCTGTGTTTACGGCAAGGCAGGCCCGCGAAGCCAACAGCGTGCCGGCCAGGGCGAAGCCGCTGTGTTTCATAAAATCACGGCGAGAAAAACCTTCCGATTTTTCGTTGTCACTGTGGACATCTGCGTTTGAGTTCTTTTTATGGTTTCCTGTCATCATTGCTCTCCTTCGAATATATAGATTTAGATATAGACCTTGTCCATCATTCTGGGAAATGGGATGCACTGTCGGATGTGCCTTTCACCGGTGAGCCAGGCAACGGTCCTTTCGACGCCGAGTCCGAAGCCGCCGTGCGGTACCGAGCCGTACTTTCGCAAATCCAGGTACCAACTATAGTCCTCGACTTTCAGGCCGAATTCGGTGATACGGGCGGCCAGCAGGTCATAATCATCTTCCCTGACCGAGCCGCCGATGATTTCACCAAAGCCGGCGGGTGCAAGCAAGTCAAAATTCAAAACGACCTTGTCATTGGTTCTATCGGTCTTCATATAAAAGGCCTTGGCTTCCTTGGGATAGTGCGTGACAAAGACGGGTTTATCGTGCATTTGGGAGATGATGGTCTCGTCCGAGCCGCCGAGGTCCTTGCCCCATACAAACTCGGCAGCCAATTTAGCGTGCTTGGGATTATTTTCTATTTTGGTTTCAACCTCACTCAGCTCGGAACGAAGCTCGATAAGCTCGGCGGCGTTTTTGTCACGCTTCCATTGCTTGATTTGGCCTTTCTGTTCCTGTTCCAGCTCAGTGATTCTGTTTTCGATTTGGAGTTTGCGGTTTTTGAGGTCTTCCAACTGGTCGGCTAAGAACTTTTTTGCTTTTTCACCGGTGAGGATGTCCACGGTATCGGTATAGGTGAGTCGGTAGAAAGGCGGCTTGATTTTTTCGAGGGCTTCCAGGTCGGCACCGAGAGTTTCAAGCTCGCTTCTGTTGTTTTGCAGGACCTGGTCGGCTATAAAGGAGACGAAATTTTCGGCCAATTCGAGCAGGCCATCAAGCTCGATGAAGGCGACTTCCGGCTCGACCATCCAGAACTCTGTGAGGTGGCGGCGGGTCTTGCTTCTTTCGGCCCTGAAGGTCGGGCCGAAGCAATAAACCCTGCCGAAGCTCATCGCAGCCGATTCGACGTGTAACTGGCCGGTCTGGGTCAAGTGCAGCGGGCTTCCGAAATAGTCGACTTCGAAAAGGGACTGCTTGTCCTCGCCGACCATTGACGTCAGTATCGGGGTGTCGATAAGTATGAAGCCATTGTCGTTGAAAAATCTGCGAATGGCGTCGATGACGGTGTGGCGGATTTTGCCGATGCACCACTGCCCCTGAGAGCGAAGGTGCAGGTGGCGATTTTTGAGGAGGAAATCGACGCCGTGGGACTTGGGCGTTATCGGATAATCGGCTGCGGGCGAGACGACCTCTGCACCGGTTACCGCGAGTTCATAGCCGCCGACGCTTCGAGCTTCTTCGCGGACGTTGCCGGTTATGGTCAGCGAGGATTCCTGGCCGAGGTGTTTGAGCTGCTCGAAAAGCTCATCCGAGATTTTGCCTTTTTCAACGATGCACTGGCAGAGGCCGGTTCCATCGCGGATGATAAGAAATTGAATCTTTCCGCTTGCCCGACTGTTATACAGCCAGCCTTCAAGTGTAATCTCTTTTCCAACGTTGTCTTTCAATTGCGATATATAGACTTTACTGCTGTTCGGCATTGGCTTTTTCCTCTTTAGTTTTGCGGGTTTTCGGCGGCCAGATTAGCCAGTCATCGGCTCCGGATTCTTTGTCACGTATTCCGCCTTCGTCGATATTATTCTTGCCTTTGCTGTATAGGATGAAATTTTCTTCGGTCAATTTGTAAACGAAAGAACCGCCGTTAATCGGGTCAATAAGAATTTCTTTGGGGACAAGGTCTTTGATACCATCGAGGTTTTCAGGCCACCGGCTATGTTCATTTTTATACCGCCGTAATGCGACTATAAGGCGGCTGCCGTGGTTATCAGCGGCAACTCGAAAGTATATAATATGAATCCGATAAAGGGATTGTTCGGACATACATACTGTACGTTCAGCGAGATAACGGTAGTTCAACCCGACCGACATCATGGTCGAGATTATGGAAAACTGCCGTGGGCCTTCGTCCCAGTCAAAAGCAGGGTCGGTCATTGCGTAGTACCTTTTATAGCAGCCATCGATGACTTTGGCCGCTCTTTGTGGAGTAGAAGGTATGTAAAACCAGGTTAATATTGCGGCTGCTTTGAAAAGTTTCTTTCGCCTGTAAGTCAACGGAGGTGTCTCCTTGTGCAAAACAGCCTCTACTTGCGCCCTTACAGGTGCAATTGGGTCCCGGCTTACTCTTACCTTGCCCTGTGGATTTACTTCGTAAGCGGCGCTGCATAACCAATCTTTGGTCATAAGCTTTTGGCTATCGATGATTTTCGGCCAGTCAAAGGTCCAGTCGTATTTGATCTCTGCCAGAGAATCTTCAATAACATTTAAGCGATGCTCTGTGGCTTCTCTATCAACAATAAAACTCTTAAAGTTGCCGACTCCAAAAGCTTCGATAGCTATTCCCACGAGCATGTCCATCATTGTTGGTTGTTGATGGTAATGCTTTCCCATTTCCAAGATAGTTATCACTTTTTCCAGGGCCTGGTCAGTGCGCCCTTCGGCAAGGTCATTATTAGCTGCGCTGATTAGCAAGAATGCCCACCGCCTGACCATTCTACTCCTGCGTATACGTTGTTCATCTTCCGGATGTGTTATAGTAAAGTGACACTTTTCTATTGCGGCGGCTTCCTTCAACTTTGCTAATGTGTTTTCGTAACTTTTAATCCAATCCGCCAGTTCCGGATGCTCCCGGCTGAGCCATGGTTCACGCATGGGTAACTTGGAGCGTTCGCTATCCGGCAAATTGCCATAAAACTCGGCATCGTTACAATCCTCCAATAATTTGTTGTATATTGCAGCGGCGTTTTGGGAATCGGGGATTGCGTATTTGGCTTCGAGGGCGGCTAATTCCTCATCGAATGTATACGGCCGCCAGCCTCCATTGTCATCAGGCAAAAAGACCCAGATAATCAGAACTAAGACAACAGCAGCAACAGAGAGCCAGAACCATTTTCTATATGGTTTCTGCAGAATTGTACATGCGGCAAGAATGATGAGTAAAAGCGCGATTACTTTCCAAGGTGCCTGGAAGATAAGTGCCAGAATAATCAGAAAAGAAATCGCGAACAGGCCAATCCATTTTACGATTCGCTTATAAATTCCAGGCTCTTTCTTTTCAGTCTGCTGCTTCTTTTTAACCATCTCTTTTGCGCTCCGACTCTCTCTCAAATATAGACGCCCAGATGAGTGGTTTTATTCAAGCCTTTTTCGGCCATTTCACCCTCTGTTTTGTTTATCACCATTAATCGGCATTAAGTCCCAGCTTCGATTGGTTACTCTGCGGTTTTTTCCGGTTAAAATAACCATCCTGCGGTAGCACCTGCCGATCAAGCCAGAGAAAGTAACCATACCGGACTTCCAAAGGCGATTCTTTTTCGTTTAATTCACCGACTCAGGTGGTAGTATCCTCCTGCTCGGGCAGCTCCAGGAGGCGGACATCTTCCAGGTCAACCTGCCGCGCAGAGGCCCGCTTGGCGGCGATGAGGTCTTCTCTGGATAGAATGAAGAAGTCCTGTCCCTGATAAGTTAAGGTCTTGCGCCTACTCCAGGCATCCTGAAAGGAAACGCCGGGGGTGCGGGTCTGCACGTCAATCCTTACCCGATCATTGAAAACCGTGATTTCATGTTCTACGATGTCCCCGGCATTGGTCATAGTGGCTGTGCCAAATCCCGCCTCTATCAAAGCCGCCAAGAGTCGCTGGGCGTTCTCGGTGGTAGCCTCAATCAAGATATCCAGGTCGAAGGTGGCACGGGGGACGCCATATATTACCGAGGCAACACCCCCGATAACCATGTATCTGACCTTATGTTGCTGAAAGAACTTGAACACGTCCTGCAATCGGTTGAGCATTGTTTCGCTCCTTCAGGTTAGGATTGACCGACAAGGCCAAGTCGGTGAAACTACAGAACACCTCCATGCGGTCGGCTATGGAAAGAGACCGAAACCAGCGTGTCTTGGCCTCTATCGACTCTTGATTTCTATCGTGCCCGATAGTTATTGTCATAACTCATATCTTAACAGGTTATGCCGTGGCTCGCAAAGCAAAAAAACTAATCCCTGCGCACAGGTTTCCTTCGCTGCTTACACCTCCAGTTTTTCCCGCAGGTGGCTGAGCAATTGGTCGGTTGATACTCTAACCTGCTCCATCGAATCGCGTTCGCGGACGGTGACGGTGTTGTCTTGCTTTGTCTGGCCGTCAACGGTTATGCAGAACGGGGTGCCGGCCTCGTCCTGCCTGCGGTAGCGCCTGCCGACCGCACCTTTTTCGTCGTAGAAGCAGTTGAAATACTTTTTCAAATCATTGCAGATATTCCTCGCTATTTCGGGCATACCCTCTTTTTTGACCAGCGGGAAGACAGCGACCTTTACGGGTGCAAGGGCGGGATGGAACCGCAAAAGGTTTCTCTTTTCTCCGCGGACTTCCTCTTCGTCATAGGCATCGACTAAAAAGGCAAGGGCGCTTCTGTCAATGCCGGCACTTGGCTCAATCACGTAGGGGATGTAGCGTTTCTTTTGCTCGTCGTCGAAATAAGAAAGCGGGCCGGACTGGTAATCTTCGGCTTCGCCGGACAGCTCGATTTTTGTCAGGTCCCTATCATTTTCAAACCATTTATTGAGCGTTCTCATTCCGCGCTGGTGCTGCCTTAGGTCGAAGTCGGTGCGGTTGGCAACACCTTCCAGCTCCTGCCAGTCGCCGGAGCCGAATGGGAATCTGTACTCAACATCGACACAGGCCTTGGCGTAGTGGGCCAGCTCATCGGGGTCGTGCTCGCGGAAGCGCAGGTTTTCTTTCTTAAGGCCCAAATCCGTGTACCAGTTGAATCGCGCCTCTTTCCAGTGCTCGTACCAGTGGTCATCGGTGCCCGGCTCGCAGAAGAACTCTAATTCGGCCTGCTCGAATTCGCGTGTCCGAAAGATAAAGGCCTTGGTGGTAATCTCATTGCGGAAGCTTTTGCCGATTTGAGCGATTCCGAAGGGGATTTTGACCCTTGTTGTATCGAGGACGTTCCTGAAATTTGCGAAGATTCCCTGCGCGGTTTCCGGGCGAAGGAAGAGCGTCATCGAGTCGTCGACGTTGGCGCCCATCTGGGTCTCGAACATCAGCTTAAACGGCATCGGCTCTGTAAACTGGCCGACCGTGCCGCAATTGGGACAAACTTTATTGCTCAAATCCTGCGCTTTGGTTAAAGCGGCATCGATTGCGATATGCTCGGTATGCTCCCGGGTTTGCTCTGCGACTTTTTCCTTCAGGTGGTCGACCCGGGTCCTGGTATTGCACTTTTTGCATTCGGCGACAAGGTCGGCGAACTGGTCGGCGTGGCCGGACGCCTTCCAGACCAGAGGGTGCATAAGGATGCTACAATCGAGGCCGACAACGTCATCCCGCACCTGGACGACGGCCTTCCACCAAGCCTTCCGAACGTTGTTTTTTAATTCGACGCCGAGCGGGCCATAGTCGTAGCAGCTTGCGAGGCCGCCGTAGATTTCGCTGGACTGAAAGATAAAACCCCTTCGCTTACACAGCGATACGATGTCATCGAGCTTTGTGATTTTAGCCATAATTCGGATTCCTCATTTTTTTCTTTGCCACAGAGTACACAGAGAGCGCGGAGAGTTCAAGTCTTTTAACCGCGGAGAACACAGAGAAAAATCAAAGAT
>CAYVIT010000130.1:0-8677 GCA_964451425.1 uncultured Pirellulales bacterium | reverse complement strand
TTAACATGCCTTATTCTTTCATTGTCAATTAGCATACAAAGATTAGCTTTAGCCGTTGAGAATCATCTACCGAGGATTTCTTTTGAGAAGACGGTTTATGATTTAGGCGATGTCGGCCAGGGAACAAAAAATACGTGTGAGTTTAGATTCACAAATACCGGCCGGGGCCTGTTAAAAATAGGAAAAATCAGCCGAACCTGCGGCTGCACAGTCTTCCACCTCGACAATAAACAATACCCCCCCCATTCAATAGCTATGTTTAATTGGTGCTTTGACTGCCTGCCGCAGCGCCGTCAATGGCCTTCTTAAGTGCAATTACAGCCGGTGACTCAGGCAGCTTTTCGTATGCGGCGTCAATCGATTTTTTGGCCTCTTGCAATCTGCCCATCTGGTAATAGACGTAGCCTAATAGAAATCGCAGCTTGGCCGAACCGCTTCGCTCTATCCATTGTTTGATATCGATTATTCTGCTTTCGAGCTTGTCCCTGTCCCCGACCATGGCCACAAGGTCTATCTTAAACTGCGCATACTCAGGGAAAATCTCCAGAGCTCGCGAGAGAAACAGCGCGCTGGTCATATACTCGCCGGCCGCGAATAACGAATGGCTCTTGCCCGCGTATGCAAGCGGGTCGTTAGGCTTGTAAATCGACGCAAGGGTATATGTATCCGCAGCCCGGTAGTACTTACCCTCTTTTAGATACTGCTCCGCTGACCGCATATGCTGATTGAACTTGTCCTTCGAGTAGGATGCAAAGGTCTTGTGTTCACCCATTATGCCTTTGGCTCTGGCGGTTAAGGAAGCGCCGGTAAGTTTCTCTTGTTGATTCCTGCTCATTGCCTCTCTTACAAGCTCGGCCTCAAGCTCTTCTATTTCTTCGTCCGTAAGAGGTGTCTGCATTTGGTTCAGCAGTTTTTCAAAAGAATCCTTCTTTGCTTTTGATGACTCTTTGACGTCGGCTGCTGTTCCGGTCTGTTCCATTGTTTCTTTATTGACTGTGGTCTCGAAACTTTTTTTAATGCTTTCAATCTCCTTTTTCATCTGCTCATAAACATCGCCGCCGGCGGAATCTTGCGTTGCTTTTTTGAACGCATCGATTTGTTTTATTGTTTTCAGGTAAGCCTGTTCATCTTTAGCTGGTGCAGGTTCTTTATATTCTGTGGGCTGAAGCTGTATGTCCTCGCCGGCCTGCTCTTTGAATCTCGGCAATTCAAACGGTCGTAACACATCTTTGGTCTGTTCAAACTTACCGAATGGCCGCAAGGGGTCATCCCGGACTATCAGGCTTTGCCTGAATAGTGGAGTACTGTTTTCTAACCTCTGCAGGTCCTGCTGCAAACGTTCCATCTGTCCTACATTTTGTTCATCAACCAGTCTTTTGGCTTCTGTGCGTGTGAGGACACCGTCTACAATTAGCTTTTCGAGCTGCTGCGGACTAAACCGCATCGGCCGGTAGCTTACATCTTGAATTCCAATCTGAGCACCGGCCAAAGTCCGTTCCTGCCCTGCGCCTGAGACGGTAAATCCTTCCGTAGTTCGGCCCTCCGTGTTTATTGTTGGCGGCCTGACAATGCTGGACAGACCTGGCCTCGTTGTGGTTACTGTACCGGATGATGAATAATATGGATTGTATGTGCCAGGCAGATTGCCGATGCCTCCTGAGCCGGCTGAACGCCTCAAAAAGGAATCAAGTGTTGTTGAGCCGGCTGTGCCTTCGAAGTTCGATGTCGAACTATATGGCACAATTCCCTGAAAGTGTTTGCCGCTGGCAACATTGCCGGTAATCACAAGATTACCGGTCGTATCTATCGGATTAGGACTGGCAAACAATCCGCTGCGGTAACTGCTCTGCGGAACCGTCGCCGGCCCAACCGGACTGCGCACCGAAGGATTGACGACACTTGAATTAGTCAGGGGCCGGGCAGTCCCCGATAAAGAGGCTATAAATACCGCTGAAAAAATTATAAAAAGCCGGTTCCTCATAATTTCAAATACCCAATATATGTCGGTATGTTCGCCATTAATCATATTTTACGTCATCAAATCCCGGTTTCTTGATGGAAAAATCCCAAACAACGTCCGGTAACGACACCGATATTTTATTTCTTAATTGCAGTTTGCAGCGAGTTCATACTTCTTTTTAGCGGCTCTAAGACTCGCTATGCTAAGTTTACCCCGTTGGCGTTGAGTCGCTCTTATACTTCGGCTTTTCTGCCCAGCTTAGTTTAGTAGCTAATGTATCCCACTGGGTCCGAAGTGGATTGCTGACAACCAGAAAATCGCCTTTATGCCTCTCGATTCTTACAACATCATCAATCGACAGTTTCCGCGATACCTGCCCATCGATTGAAACCGTTGTGCCTTCATTAACACGGACGCCGAAAACCTCCACCGTGCTTTCGGCATTGATAACAATTGGACGAAAACTAAGCGAATGCGGACAAATCGCAGTAATAACCATCGCCTCCATCTTGGGCGAAAGGATAGGCCCACCTGCCGAGAGATTGTAGGCCGTTGATCCGGTGGGTGTGGAAATGATTAGGCCGTCGCCAATACAGCCGGCGAGAGGTTGGCCGTCCACCGAGATTTTTAACTCGATCATCTTAAAAGGCGGCCCGGATGTGATAACTACATCGTTGATGGCTACTGAGCAGAATTCCGCCTTCTCTTTACCGGAAATCGTACACGCCAGCATCATGCGTTTGTCGATGCGGACTTTTCCTGAAGTTAGAGATGGAAAAAATTCTTTAAGCTCGTCAACGTTGAATTCGGCTAAGTAGCCGAGCTTGCCGAGGTTGACACCTATCACCGGCACGTTCATCTGGCTCAGATGTCTCGCAGCCGAAGTAATACTGCCGTCGCCCCCGAAGACAACAGCGAAGTCGGCCTCCTGCAAAATATCGACCGTACAATCCTCGATGCCGCAGCTGGCAAGGACCTCGGCCTTGCCCTTTGCAAAATCCAGAAATTCCGCGATTATCTCGGCCACGTGTCCCTTTGTCGCGTCGCCGAATATCACTAATTTGGGCAGGTTACTATCTCCCATTTTATTTCGTACCTCGTTTCAGGCCTTGCCAAGCAAGCTTTTCGCCCGCAGCAGTTCTTTTACCGTCTGAACTATTTTATCGGCATTTATACCGGCCTGCATAAGCTGTAGCGGCCGCGTGTCATGTTTTATAAACTGCCTCGGTGCGCCAAGCACCACTATCGGTTTCGTCATAGGCTTATCGAAAGTAGCTGCAGCTAATTCGAGCACGGCTGAGCCGAATCCGCAGGCGCTCGTGTGGTCTTCCACCGTTATGATACCTTTGCCTTTGCCAGGTAACTGGATAATTTTTTCATCAATCGGGGCGGCAAACCGGGCATTGATTACATCGACCGCAATCCCGTCGCCGGCCAGCAGCTCGACCGCTCCCAGCGCTTCTGCTAAAACGCTGCCGTAACTGACAATCGCAATCGCGGATTCTTTCTCCTTTTTGACGACCACGCTTTTGCCTAATTTGAACGGCTTGGCACAGGCGGCTCCGAAAGACTTCTGTTTCGGCACAAAGTCTTTCGGATATCGGATAACCACCGGCTTACCTTCGCTCAGTGCAAATTCCAGGGCAAGTTTCATTTCGGTCTCATCCGCAGGCGCCGTCAAGACCATATTGGGCATCATCCGAAAATAACCAATATCAAACAAACCGTGGTGCGTTGGCCCGTCAGAGCCGACAAAGCCGGCCCTGTCGACACAAAATATCACAGGCAGGTTCTGTAACGCCACTTCCTGGAATATCTGGTCGAAGCTCCTCTGCAAAAAAGTCGAATAAATACAGACGACCGGCTTTAGGCCGCTCCTTGCCAGCCCCGCTGCAATATCTACCGCCGCGCTTTCAGCAATACCAACGTCGTAGAACCTGTCCTCGAATCTCCTGCGAAATTCCACCAGCCCAGTGCCGTCACGCATAGCCGAAGTGATCGCGATTATTTTGTCGTCCTTTTCGGCCAATTCGGTCAGGTGCTTGCCAAATACATTAGTATATGTAGGCCTGCCGGTTTTCGGGGCGGTCTCAACCTCGACACATTCCCTGTTTTTATGGTTGTTGATCTTGAATGGGCCGGTCGAGTGGAATCTGCTGGGCTGGGAGCCGGCGGGCTGGAAGCCTTTGCCTTTCTTTGTGTAAACGTGCAGAATGGAAGGGTGCTCTAAGTCGGCCAGCGCATTGAACAACTGTACAAGTGCGCCGATGTCGTGGCCGTCAACGGGGCCGAAGTATGGGATATTCATGCTTTCAAACATCTGGCTGGCGGGCAGGACCATTCGAATACCTTTTTTAATCCTTTCGACCGCCTCGTCAACGCTTTTGCCGATGACCGGCATATGCTCAAGGATATTATGAGTGGTCTTGCGCAAGTCTTCGTATGTCTGGCTCAGCCGAACTTTGGAAAAGTATTTTGCAACCGCCCCCTGCGTCGGGTCGATGGCCATCGAGTTATCATTGAGCACGATGAGTAATTGTCTTTTGACCAGCCCGAGATTGTTGAGCGCCTCGAAGGAAACACCGTTGACGATACTGGCATCGCCGACCAGCGCAACGATTTTACTGTTTTCCTTTTGCTGGGTATGCCCCAAAGCCATACCGATTGCGGTTGCGATAGCGGTGCCGGCATGGCCGACGGTGAACTGGTCATATTCGCTTTCTTCCGGGTTGGGAAAGCCGCTTATGCCGTCGGCTTTGCGGAGCAGCTTAAACTTGTCTTTCCTGCCGGTGATGATTTTATGCGTGTAGCACTGGTGGCCGACGTCCCAGAGCAGCTTGTCCTTCTTGAAATCGAACACGTAGTGCAGTGCCAGCGTCAATTCCACGACGCCGAGATTACTGGCCAGATGTCCACCGGTCTGCGCGACAGAGCTGAGAATAAACCGGCGTATTTCATCGGCAAGGGCGTTCAATTGCTGTACGGGCAGCTTTTTGAGGTCCGCAGGGCTATTGATTTGCTCCAATAATTCGGCCATTAGTGGTTCTTTCGACTATTTATTACGAGAATTACCAATCAAAAGTGCAAATAATTCCCTCTGGGGAGGGAAAGTATTTTTACTGCTTATATCCTAACAGCTTATCTCAAAAAAATCACTTTTTATATGCCTTTTTTGGCCACTAAGGCACAAAGGCGCACATTCGTCCAATTAAGTGAATGGACGTTTGTCAGTCAGTGGCTCAGACAGAAAACAGAATTATTGCGTTATAATATGAATCCCTACAAGAGATTAGCGTAAAAAGGCAAATTTTTTTAAACTTCCTTGACTTTTTTGACCGAATTGTTATCATGTATGATAACAGGTGAGATGAGATACCAGAAAGGGTGGTTAGGTATGAGTGATAAAAATGAGAGCTTCGGGAGCTATCTAAAAAAGCTGCGACTTGAGTCAGGATTCGGCTTGAGGCGGTTCGCCAATTTAATTGAGATTAAGGCCTCTAATTTGTGTGACATTGAGCACGGTCGACGCCGAATGCCGAAGGAACGCCTGGAGGCCACAGCTGATGTCCTTGGTCTGGAGAAAGGTACTTCAGATTGGGAACACTTTTTTGAACTGGCCCGCACAAGAGGAGAACTGCCGGCGGACGTACAACAGATGGCAGAGCGGCGGTTCATGCCGGCTTTGTTGCGTACCATAGATAATGTTAAATTATCCGATGATGATGTAAAACAACTAATTGAAGAGATCCAGGGAAGGAAGATTATAGGCGATGGATCCAGTTAGCCACCTTCGTACTTATACTCTCACAGAACTAGAACAAATTGCTGCTAACCAGCTGAAATCTCTCGGTGATAATTTCACTATTCCGGTTGATATAGAAGATATTGTAGAACAGTGTGGTATTGATCTGGATATCAAAAGAGGCTCAGCTGATCGTGGCATAATGGGTCAGATCGGTACTAATTTAGATACGGGTAAATTTATAATAAAAATCGACGAGAAACTATTCGAGGCAAGACACAATCAGCGAATATGTAGAATGACGATTGCCGAAGAATTTGCTCATTTCTTACTTCACAGAAAAACCATTGAGAATGTAAAAACTTATGAAGACGTTATAACCCTCAAAAATCATCCTCACTGGCACAAATATGAAAGAAACGCAAAATGGTTGGCCGCTGCTTTATTAATGCCTGCGGGACATGTATTGAACGATAGCCGTGAATTATACAAACAGCTTGTTTCTTCGGTTGGTTTTGATAATCCAATAGCAGTAAAGAAATATATTAGAAATTTACTTGCAGATAAGTATGATGTTTCAGTTTCTGCTATGAAATATCGCCTCGAGAATTGGCCGATAAATGTAATGGATAAAATCGACCAAGCCATGCGGGATAAATTAGACTTTTTAGAATAAACAGCCATTATCTAAATTGCTGTCGTTTCAAGTATAAAGCTACAATTGAATGATTCCGTTGATTATGCGGATGGGATAGAGAGAATGAGTAAATGCGTTGATGCGAGATACGCTTCTGTCTTTGCGAGCAAATATTTACGTGCCTATAAGCTACTCCCGACAACCGGCAACCGACAACTGTCCTATTATCCTTAATCATTTGATACCGTTTCACCGTGCAGCCGCTCGTTAGGCACAGACTATTCTATATTCTGCTCTGATCTCACCAAAAACACTATCGCTGCAGCGGCCATATGTAGAACATATGACACAATATGTTCTGGAACAGTAGTTGGAGTCGCTCCTTGGCCGTGACCACTTAGTTTGTTTCGACCTGTGGGCACTCCTCCCTCAAGCAAACTTCTTAACGCTGACATATTCTGCTGCCAGAATGTTGGAATTAAACCGTTTTGATAACAAATTTCTATTAATCTTTTACTTGTGTCCTTGGGATCGTAAGACTAACTTCGTTTATCGCAAATAGCCTTCATAGTGCTTTCAAAAGACTTCAAGGCATCATTAAGAGCTTCCTTGTGTTTTCCCTGACGATAATGCTCATAGGCACTCAGGAACTCCTGCTGAGCTCCATCATAATCCTTTCCGCTTAAAAGTCTCAACGCAGGCTTAACAGCTTCGTTGTGTAAGAGTTGAGAATCCACTCTCATTATCTCGCCATCCTCATATTGATAGCCTATTCCATGCTCTTTGAATCTTGAATTTAATTCTGAAATTGAATTGTCTGCAATCTCTGTATATCTGTGGAAGCCTCGATATTCAAATTTTCTTGTCAACCTATCTATAACGCGAAAGGACAACTCAATAACATCTAAAGTTTTTTCAGCATCTTCTTCTTGAAGGAAAAACTCAAATAGTTCTCGGATGTAACTTCTACTACCATAGCGATCTCCATATTCTCTATCCGTGAGCCGAAACACACCGTATTCGCGGCATAACGTTTCAACTATGAATTTATACCCGCGTTTTACGCCTTTATTTTCGTCATAGTATTCGTTTTCATTGCCTATCGAATCTCGCCAAATATGAACGATCTGTACTCGCAGTCGATTTGGGATTGAATCATACGTATAGACATCTGGGACTTCCCCACGAAGTCGTTTTTGTCGCTTCGAAAAAAGATCAAATATCGTCATGGTAATTTATTGTCCATAAGTATTGTTTATATAGTTTTCGAATAACATCCGAACGCCCCGGCTGTTCAAAATGAACCTGCCGGATTCTATCATCTGGTGCGTCTCACTGATATCTGCGTTCTTTAAGCCCCCAATCTATCAATCCTGATAATCCCTGTCCACCATAAAAAATACGTCGCTCGTGAACAGAAAATTTCATATTTAGCGTCCTGACTGATTATGAAACCTTTTTTGTTGCTTTACCCCTGCGACAAACGGCACAAAATACCCAAACAATAAACAGGGGAATTATCAACGGCAGCAGGAATGGAAGAGCAACAGCGATAAGTATGAGACCAACCAAAACTAAACAACCCACAATTACGAGCCCAACACCTGCGAAAACAAAAGCTAAAAGTATCGCAACACAAAACAGTATTACCGCCGCCAATATTGTACCCCACAAGCCAATCGCAGTTCCAAGAGGCCCTGTAATCTCCCGGCCGTTTATGCTTACTGATACGTTTGTAGTCAGCCCGAATAAAGAGAACGCTAAGAACACAATCATTAATATTGCTAAAATTAAGGCTAATTTCTTTACCATCTTCAACCCCTTGTCCGCTTGTCCCCGTAAAAACGGGGATCCAGCAAATTAACCAATCACTAATTAACAAATTAACTAATTCGCTAAACGCTGTACGCTCTACGCTGTCTTTGTTTACATCCCCCAATTTACCCCAAACACCCCCATCCGTCAACGCCTAAAATCCATCTTAATCAGTGAAATCTGCGGTTAAATAAAGCACTTTTTTTGTTGTCTTTTGTGCATTTTATGCCTTTTCGTGACTATCTTCTCTAAAAGGAAAAACCTCTTTTCTGGCTTCACCAACGCTGACAACGTCAGCAACTTATACAAACTCCGCAAACCGAACGCACAAGCTCGCTTGGAGTACGGCTGCGAGTTTGTATAAACAAGGCCGTCCACACCACGGCCGGTGAAGCCAACCTCTCTGTGCCCTCTGAGTGCTCTGTGGCTATTTTCTTCGTGCCTTCGTGGTTAAATTTAATAAACTCCGCGTCCTCCGCGGTGAATTCTTTTTATTTATTTTTTTGTTCCTTTTGTGCATTTT
>CAYVIT010000129.1:0-8724 GCA_964451425.1 uncultured Pirellulales bacterium | reverse complement strand
TCAAAAATACAAAAGAGTTTTCAAGTGATTAATTCTCTCGAGATCTCATGGAACAGGGGAAAATGTACCAGCCGAGGGTGCAGGCGGACAGGCGGGTGGCGGGAAAGAGTAAAAAAGAAACCCATTGCCGTGCAAAGGACTAACCAGTATTGAGATTCTTCGCTTCACTTCGTTGCGCTCAGAATGACAGGCGGGGTCGGAATTTGGCGCAAAGGGTGATTTTGAAAAGATGGTCTACGGCGAAAATGGGTTGTTCACTTAAGCTTGTCGGCCAAGGCTGAGCCAAATTCCCGTGCAAGCTTGCTGGCACTGTGCCGGTCCCTATTGTCATAGGAAGCCGACAACAAGACTTGTCCGCTGCCGTCTTTAGCCACTACGGATACGCTTTCAATCGCCTGGGTCGATGAAGATGAACTACCGATACCGAAAAAGGCTCCATTTGATTTGGCTTTTGCCGTCATAAAAGTCGCCCCGGTAATGAAAACCGTCGCTGTATCAGAGTTACAGAGTTCGATTTTTCTCCTCACGAACTCTTTTTCGATAACGTCCCTGATGACTTTTCCGACATGCGGGTCGTCGCTTTCGATTGGTTCGATATAGACACACTTGTGATCAAGCTCTTTCAAACCGCGAGTGGTTACAATATCAGAGTTACATCCTGCGGATGCACCTATCGCTAATAGTCCAATAAGCCAACACAGCCTTTTCATTTTTTTCTCCTGTTTTTTCCATTAATAGTATTACTCATTCTCGTGAAAAACTATCATAGATGATTTCGACCAGTTAAAAGAGGTACTTTGCTTTTTTCGGTTTTTTTTTGCTTCAGCGCAAGATTGGTGGCTCTCAATCCCTATTTTATATTGTGGATGGGCGGCGCATGGCATGGATTGAGTGATTAGAGCATTAGAACAGTAGAGCAGTAGGGAATATTCGAGAAAAATCCGAAATCCCCCACAGGACGCCTGTCGGCGGAAACAATCTCAAATCTTCGCAGCAAAGAGATTGCTACGCTCGGCTCTGCCTCGCTCGCAATGACAATCCATCGAAGCAAATGTAACGGACCAATCGGCTTGAGGTGTTTGGTCTGGTCATGATAGGAATTTCAAAATGATATTTTTGTAATACTCTACGCCCTTTTTCAGGTCGCTGATGTCAATATATTCGTCCGGCTGATGGGCGAGCTGCGGGTTACCCGGCCCGAAAATCACCACAGGCACACCCAGCGAAGCAAAAAACGGCCCATCCGTGGTGAAACCTACCGCGGTGGTTTTATTAATACCTACAGCAGAGCAAAAGTCCTTGACAAAATCGCAGCGAGAATCAGTTTCTAATGCCCCCACTTCTCGTATAATTGATACTGCTGCATCAAATTGAGGGTTTTTTTGCTTTAGTTTCGTAAAGATTTTTTGCAAATCATTAATAATGTCCTGTTCGTTTTGTCCCGGCACTGTGCGAATATCTATCTCGATTTTGCACTTGTCCGGGACGACGTTAATCGCCTCACCGCCGGCGATTGTATTGATACTCATAGAACACTCGCCTAATAGCTTGTGGCGTTCGAATCGAATCTTGAAATTCTCCAGCTCGTTCAACACAGCTCTCATAGATGTTATTGCATTTACTCCCAAATGCGGTGTCGAGCTGTGGGCGGACCTGCCGAAGGTTTCGACTTTAAGCCACAACATTCCTCGATGTGCTGTGATAATCTCAAAATCCGTCGGTTCCGCGATAACCGCACCGGCAAGCTCAGGAAGGCTGCCGCCCTCGTGGACAAATCGTCTCGTCCCGCAGCTATCGGTCTCTTCACCAGCAGCGCCGAAGAGAATAATATCACCTTGTAACTTCGTGCCGGAATCGACAATCCGGCTGATTGCAGTAACAATTGCAGCAATTCCGCCCTTCATATCTGTCGAGCCTCTGCCGTAAATCCTGCCGTTGCTTTCAACCGCGTCAAAGGCCGGATTACTCCAGTTTGCATCGCCGGCAGGGACAACATCAAGATGGCAGGCAAATAAAAGAGCGTCTTTGTGTCCGCTCGATTTCACATGCGCGGTGATATTTGCCCTGGTTTCGTCCCAGCTCTCTATCCGAGATTCTACCCCGAATCGGCTGAGTTCGGCTGAAATTATCTCTGCTGCGGCTAATTCACCCTTATCAGCGGTCGTTTCGGCTTGAATGAGTTTTTTCAACAGCTTTTTCATAATCCAGCTATTATAAATCAGCCGACACAAAAGAAAAAACAGAAAATTTTTGTTGCAGTTTAAATTTTAAATGAATATGATTAAGGATTAAAGATTTTTAGGGTCTGCGTGAAGGAGCATAAATGGGACCTGTATTGAATGGGTTGATGAAACTTCAAAGCGTTGAAAATCGCCTGCGGGTCGTTAAGGCAAAACTTGTAAGATGTAGAAGAAATGTAATTATCCAGGAAAATCAAATCAGAAGCCTGCAAAACGCCCTCGAAGCCAAAAAGGAGGAGATACAACTAACAAAGATCCAGTCCGACCGCTTCGAATTGGAACTCAAGACCAGAGATGAAGAAATAGCCAAGTTAAGAGCCTCGCTCAACACCGCAAAAACAAATAAGGAATATGCCGCACTGCTCACAGCGCTTAATACAACCAAAGCCGACAATTCCAAAAACGAAACCCAGATTTTAGAGCTGCTAAAAGATATCGAGGCCGATGAGGCTGAATGCGGGGAAATACAGGAACAGATAGAACAGCAAAAACAAGCACTTGAGCAAACCCGAAAGGAAAGTGAGCAACTGGCGACTAAGTATCAGGCCGAAATCGAAGAAATCCAGCTCGAATGGGACCAGGTTGCACGGACTATACCATCCAACGCGCTGAAGATATTCAAACGTGTTGCCGAAACATACGACGGCGAAGCCCTGGCTGCGATTAACCGGCAGGAGGGAAAAACAGAGACCTATACCTGTGGCGGATGTTTTATGGGCATCACTGCGGAGTCCGTCAATTTGCTTATGACTAAGGATGATATTATCCGCTGTCCCAACTGCACGAGAATACTTGTGCTTGGAAGCGGGAAGCAAACTTGATACCTGAGCATCGAAATAAGAGATGCAAGATAAGAGATACGAAGTAATCGCTTACACAGATGGAGCCAGTAGAGGCAATCCGGGCCCGGCTGCTGCCGGTTTCATTCTAACCGACTCCAACGGAGCTCAATTGCAGGCGAAAGCCTTCTTTATCGGTCACAATACAAACAACGTGGCCGAGTACACCGGAGTCGTTAAGGCCCTCGAAGCCGCTGTAAAGATTAACGCTGAACGGCTTACAGTTTTTAGTGACAGCCAGTTGGTTGTCAGGCAGATTAATGGTGAGTACAAAGTAAAAAGCGAGCAAATCAGGCCTCTTTTCCAGCAGGCCGTCGAGCTGCTTGGCCGGTTCGGAAACTGGAAAGTTCAATTCGTTTGCAGAGAGAAAAACAAAGAGGCCGATAAACTTGTAAACCAGGCATTAAATATCGAAAAGGATGTTGAGGGCAAATCAGTGCTCCGCAGGACGCCTTACGGCGCTGCCTCGCAAAACAAAAAACCGATTCGGCTCGGCGTGCTTATCAGCGGCGGCGGTACAACATTGATGAATATTCTCAATTATATTAAACAGGGCCGGCTGAATGCCGAAGTTGCCGTCGTAATAAGTTCGCGTTCGACTGTTAGTGGTGTCGAAAAAGCAAAGAACGCCGGGCTCAATGTAAAAGTTATCCGCAAAAAAGACTACCCTGACATTAACGAGTTTAGCAGACGAATCGAGGCCGAACTTGTTGTCGCCGACGTTGACCTCGTTGTCCAGGGAGGCTGGCTCTGCCTCTGGGAAATACCTGCGCGATATGAAAACCGTGTGATGAACATACATCCTGCTCTGCTGCCGAGCTTCGGCGGGCAGGGCATGTGGGGACATCACGTCCACGAGGCGGTTCTTGCGGCAGGGTGCAAAGTGAGCGGCTGCACGGTGCATTTCTGCACAAACGAGTACGACAAGGGGCCAATCATTGTCCAGCGGGCCTGTGAGGTCAAAATCGGCGATACTCCTGATACTCTTGCTGCCAGGGTCTTTGAGGCCGAATGTATCGCATATCCACAGGCAATAGAACTTTTTGCAGAAGGTAAATTAACAGAAGAGAAAAGACAGAATATGGAAGACAGAGGACAGAGGACAGAAGACAGATGACAGATTTCTGACTTCTGACTTCTAATTTCTGACTTCTAATAACGAGAATGAACAGACGGCAAAAGGTTATACTGAGGGATTTTGTGACCGTATTTGTCATCACGGCTGTTGCGGTCGTGGCGATGATTCACTTCAAAGATTTGGTTAACCGCTCGGAAGCCATGCGGGCAGTCGAGCATCTTAGACAAAGGATTAAGCAGTACCGAGATGAGCACGGGTCGGTGCCTTCTGAATCCTGGATCGATGCGCAGAGAGGAAATCTGCCGGGCAGCGCTCGGCTCGGCGATTTAAAGTACAGGGGCCTGTGGATCGACCCTGATTCAACATCTGATGAAATCCTGGCTTATGCTGAAAGAGATTACTATTCATTATTTGTCGGCAGAGGCTATATTGTGCTCAGGCTTGGCGCGGTGCTTGCCGATGATGGACATGTGGAGTGGATGGACAGGAGAGAATTTAAAAAGCTCTTGTCACAGCAGGAAAGCCCCGAAGAAATCCAGATGCAGCAGCAGTAGTCGGAAAGCGAATACCAAGTACACTTTGCTATTGTGATTGTACGATTGGCTCTTTGCTTTCTTCCGGTTTCTTTTCTTTTATTGAAAAGCCCACAAATTTCAGGTGGTCTTCGTCCTGGATGTCGATCTTTATAAGGTTTTTGTCTTTGAATTTGCCTGACAGGACAGCTTCTGAGAGTGGGTCTTCTATGTAGTGCTCGATAGCTCTTCGCAGAGGCCTTGCCCCGAATTCAGGGTTGTAACCTTTGTCGATGAGAAATTCCTTGGCCTGCTCGGTCAACTCGAGCTTCAAGCCGTGCTCCGTCAGCCGTTTGAATACCTTTGCAAGCTCGAAATCAACTATAGTTTGTAAATCTTCTCTTGTTAAAGCCCTGAAGACTATCGTATCGTCCACTCGATTCAGGAACTCCGGTCTGAACTGACGTTCAACCTCTTTCTGGAGGATGTCTTTCATCTTCTCATAATTTGCTTCGGGGCTCTTTTTTCCGAATCCGAAACCGGCTTGATTCTTAATCAAATCGGCTCCGATGTTGCTTGTCATGATAAGTACGACGTTCTTAAAGTCGATACTTCGTCCGAAGCTGTCTGTCAGTCTGCCCTCGTCCATAATCTGCAGCAGAATATTGTAGACATCCGGATGCGCCTTTTCGATTTCATCCAGCAGCAGTACGGAGTAAGGCCTTCGTCTGATTCTTTCGGTTAGTTGTCCCCCTTCTTCGTATCCCACATACCCGGGTGGTGCGCCTACGAGTCGGCTCACATTGTGTTTTTCCATAAATTCGCTCATATCCAGTGTGATGAGCGAATTTCTGTCGCTGAACATAAACTCTGCAAGCGCCTGGGCAAGCAGCGTCTTTCCAACGCCGCTGGGTCCGAGGAGTATGAAGCACCCCATCGGACGGTTCGGGTCCTTCATACCGCTTCTGCTGCGTCGCACCGCCTTGGCCACAGCATTGATTGCCTCATCTTGTGAAACGACTATCTTGTGCAGCTCAGTTTCAAGCTCTAAAAGTCTCTGGGTCTCTTTCTTCTCCAGTCTCGTCAGCGGCACCCCGGTCATATTGCTGACGACCTCGGCAATAATCTCAGTATCCACTACTCCGGTTTTCTCTTTATTCTCATCGTACCATTTTTTTTGCAGCTGCGTCTTTTCATCCAGAAGCTTCTGGGCCTCGTCTCTCAATGCCGCCGCTCTCTCGTAGTCGGCGTTTTTAACCGCCTCATCTTTTTCTCTTTGAAGTTTTTCTATTCTTTCCTCCATCTGTGTCAAATCCAGTGGTTGAGTCATATTCTTAAGCCGAACTCTTGCTCCGGATTCATCTATTACATCTATCGCCTTGTCAGGCAGGCACCTGCCGGCGATGTATCTTGTAGACAGTTCCACTGCCTGGTAAAGCGCTTCTTCGGTAAAGTGAACCCTGTGGTGCGCCTCATAGCGGTCCTGAAGCCCTTTAAGGATATCCAGAGTCTCATCCTTTGTAGGCGGTTCAACAATTATTGTCTGGAACCGTCTCTCGAGTGCCCCGTCTTTTTCGATATGTTTTCTATACTCGTCGAGCGTTGTCGCCCCGATACATTGCACTTCCCCTCTGGCCAGAGCAGGCTTTAGCACATTTGATGCATCTATAGCACCCTCGGCCCCTCCGGCTCCCACCAGCGTGTGCAGCTCATCGATGAATAAGACAACGTTCTTTGCCCTTCTGACCTCGTTTATGACGGCCTTTATACGTTCTTCGAATTGTCCTCGATATTTCGTACCGGCAACCATCATCGCCAAATCAAGGACCACAATTCGTTTTTCTTTTAGGAGTTCCGGCACTTGCTTATTGACTATCTGCTGGCTAAGTCCCTCAACAATTGCCGTTTTACCGACCCCAGCTTCCCCTAACAGCACAGGATTGTTTTTGGTACGTCTGCACAGTATTTGCACTAATCGCTCGATTTCATTTTTTCTTCCGATAACGGGGTCAAGTTCTCCACTCTGCGCTAATTCCGTAAGGTCTCTTCCGAAGCTGTCGAGTGCAGGAGTCTTACTCTTTGGCTTTCGTCCTATTGCCGGTCCCATCTTCATACCAAGAGCAGCCGGCCCGTCATCGACACCCGCTCCGAGTAAATTTAAGACCTCCTGCCTAATTTCCTCGAGCTTCAAACCCACAGCCATTAGAACCTGGGCCGCTATCCCTTCAGTCTCTCTTAGCAGTCCGAGAAGTATATGTTCAGTCCCGACATAATTATGGTTAAGCGACCTTGCCTCCTCGATAGCGTACTCTATGACCTTCTTTGCCCGAGGAGTTTGTGGGAGTTTGCCCATCGTAACCATATCAGGTCCGGTCTTTACCTGTTTTTCGACCTCAAGCCGAAGCTTCTTTATATCCACATCCAGGTTCTTTAGAACGGTAGCTCCCACACCGCTGCCCTCTTTAACCAGGCCCAGCAGAATATGCTCGGTTCCTATATATTCATGGTTAAATCGCTGCGCCTCCTGGTTGGCCAGCGCCATAACCTTACGTGCACGGTCTGTAAAACGCTCAAACATCTTTTACCCCGTTAGAAATTTGCCCTTTTTCAAACTCTCATATTCATATCATTACCCCGTTTTCCACTGAGTTTCTCCGATAGGAGTCCCAAGGACTAACGGGGTTTACCTCTTTATTAGCGTATAGCATATAATAAGTACGATACCCCTTTTAATTATACCATCCTCATCCCATCTTCAGGAAACTAAAAACTTTACAATTCAATAGTTTTTACGCTTTGTGTCTTTTGTTGTTTGCTTCTTTTTGCCGGAGCCTTTGATAATATCCCTCAAATGAGGTTGGTGTTCGTTTATAGGACTACTTTTTCTCTTTAATCTGTTTTTTATCGACAAAAAACGCGGTTGACTTTCCCGTTGTTCGCTTATTTTGCCCGCTTTTGGTGGATTTTCCTGGTATTTTCTTGCAGGGCAGACAAAAAAACCGCGTTTCTGCCGGTCAAAGAGACGGGCTTAAGCCGGAGTTATATTTTGGGTCGAAGATCGCTTTACCGGCTTTGTTTGTTATTAGGACATCGGATTAAGAATTGGATTCATGTCTTGCAATGTATCACAGAAAACGGCTGAATAACCACAGGTGCGGGCAAAATCTTGTGGACATAAGTGATAATTGTGCTTATATAAATCTTCGGATGTGTTGTTGTATGTGTATTATTATATCTCGGAAAGCCCTTCGGCAGTAAGCTCAGGGCTGAACTGGAGGATAAATCTTGTTTGCAATTAAAACCATTTTCCTGCTTGCCTTAATATGTCCGTCCCAGACGTCCCAATCGTTATGGGATTTGGCAAATGAAAATAAGGGCCTTTTAAGAATTTCCACGCTGTTTACCGCCCAGAACGTCCGCGCTTACTTGTCTACCGATGAGGGCATAAACAACGCAATTGCCTGGTGCAAAGAAACGGGCATCACACACGTTTTCATCGAAACTTACAGGGGCCGATATACCGCTGAGAGAAAAGTCCTCCAGCACGCCAAATCCATATTTACTTCGGCAGGCTTCGAGGTCTCAGGCTGTGTTACGACGACGAAAATCGGAAAGATATCAACCAATTGGAAGGAGATTTCCTGTTACACGGATAAGGGCACACAAGAGGAGCTTGCGAAAATCTTTGAGTACACGGCCTCAATCTTCGATGAGATTATGATTGATGATTTTCTTTTCACCGATTGTGAATGTGACCAGTGCCAAAAGGCTCGCGGCGACAAAACGTGGGCTGATTACCGCTGCGAGCTGATGACTAAAGTGAACCAGGACAGGATTCTAAAGGCGGCACGGGCGGTCAATCCCGATGTGAAAGTCATAATCAAATATCCGCAGTGGTACGACAATTTTCACAATCGCGGTTACGAAGTCGTCCGGCAGACTGATGATTTCGACAAAATCTGGGTTGGCACCGAAACCCGCGATTACGATAATCCTCGCTGGGGAAGGAAGGTCCAGTACGAAGCTTACTACATTATGCGATGGCTCGGCGAAAT